>NZ_JBSFHO010000003.1:0-148704 GCF_053597075.1 Streptomyces sp. NPDC001514 | reverse complement strand
CGGGGGGGCGCCCCCCGTGGGCCCCCCCCCCCCCCGGGTCCGGGGGGGCGGGCCCCCCCCCGGCCCCCCCGCCCGCCGGACGCGGGCCGTCCCCCTCGTCCGGACTACCGGGGGTCAGGGGGTGTCTTGCGGATCTTGCCGGGCTGATCCACAAGACACCCCCTAGGCCTGCGCGGCGATCCGCGCGAGGCGCTGGGCCTCGTCCCGCGTGGAGCGGGCGATGGCGTCCTCGTCGACGTGCAGCAGGCGGCTGTTCTCGACGACCGGCTTGCCGTTGACGAGCGAGAGCGTGACCGGGGCCGCCGCGCCGAAGACGAGGGCGGTCACCGGGTCGGCGATCGAGGAGTGGGCCAGCGTGTCCAGCTTCCAGAGCACCAGGTCGGCGAGCTTGCCGGGCTCCAGTGAGCCGATCTGCGAGGCGCGGCCGAGGACCTGGGCGCCGCCGTACGTACCGAGGCGCAGGGCCTGGCGCGCGTTGAGGGCGCGCTCGCGGTGCTGGGTGTTCAGGCGGTTGATCAGCAGGGCGTTGCGCAGCTCGGTGTGCAGCTCGCCCGACTCGTTGGAGGCGGTGCCGTCGACGCCCAGGCCGACCGGGACGCCGGCGGCGAGCATGTCCGGTACGCGGGCGATGCCGGCGGCGAGACGGGCGTTGGAGGACGGGCAGTGGGCGACACCGGTCTTCGTACGGGCGAAGGCCTCGATGTCGGAGTCGTTCATGTGGACGCAGTGCGCCATCCACACGTCCTCGCCGAGCCAGCCGGTGGACTCGAAGTAGTCGGTCGGGCCCATGCCGAAGAGCTCGTGGCAGAACTTCTCCTCCTCCACGGTCTCCGAGCCGTGGGTGTGCATCCGTACGCCGAGCCGACGGGCGAGCTCTGCGCCCTGCGCCAGCAGTTCGGTCGAGACGGAGAAGGGGGAGCACGGGGCGACGGCGACCTGCGTCATCGCGTCGAACGAGGCGTCGTGGTGCTTCTTGACGGTCTCCTCGGTGGCGGCGAGCGCACCCTCGAGGGTCTCGACGGCGAAGTCCGGCGGCAGGCCGCCGTCCTTCTCGCTGCGGTCCATGGAGCCACGGGCCAGGGTGAAGCGGACGCCCATCTCGGAGGCCGCGCGGACGATCGCCCCGGAGAGGTCGCCCGAGCCCTGCGGGTACACGTAGTGGTGGTCCATCGCGGTGGTGACACCGCCACGGGCCATCATCGCGAGCGAGCCCTGGGCGGCGGAGTACACCATCTGCTCGTCGATGCGCGCCCACGTGGGGTAGAGCGCGACCAGCCAGTTGAAGAGGTTGTGGTCCGTGGCCAGGCCCCGGGTGATCCACTGGTAGAAGTGGTGGTGCGTGTTCACCAGGCCCGGGGTGACGAGGTGGCCGGTGCCGTCGATGCGGCGGACCACGTTCTCCAGGTTCTCGGATGCCTTCCCCGCGCCGATCGACTCGATCCGGTTACCGGCGACGACGACGTGGCCGGAGGCGTACTCGGTGTCGTTGGCGTCTACGGTCGCGATCGCACAGTTCTCGATGACGATGCGCGGGGCTGCTGCCGGTGCTGCCATGGCGGTGCGTCCTTTGTCTTGCAGTGGCGGTGAGGGCACGGCAGGACCCTAAGGGGATTTGAGTGCCACAGCCGGGAGCCGTGGGTGCCGAGAGAGTGAAGTGCTGGTGGGGGGCCGGTACGGGCACGCCGCCGCGGACAGGTGCGGCGTACACGTGTCAAGCGAACCACGCTGCCGACGCCCGGCCCCGCCCCCGATCGGGCGGGGGTCCGTGCGCCGGCCACGCGTCAGAGGTTGGTCATGTCGACGGGTATCCGCGGCTCGACGCCGTCCCGCAGGATCGTGGCCTCGATCAGGCCGTACGGGCGGTCGGCCGCGAAGTAGACCTCGTTGTCGTTCTTGAGCCCGAAGGGCTCCAGGTCGACGAGGAAGTGGTGCTTGTTCGGCAGGGAGAAGCGGACCTCGTCGATCTCCGAGCGGTGGTTGATGATGCGCGCACCCATTTGGTACAGCGTCTGCTGCAGGGAGAGGGAGTAGGTCTCCGCGAAGGCCTGGAGCATGTGCTTCCTCACCTGCTCGTAGGACTTCTCCCAGTTCGGCATCCGCTGCTCGTCGTCGGTCCAGTTGAACCGCCAGCGGCCGGACACCTGGGTGGCCAGGATGCGGTCGTACGCCTCCTGGAGGGTCGTGTACTTGTCCTTGACGTAACCCCAGAACTCGGAGTTCGTCGAGTTCATCACGACCAGGTCCTTGAGGCCGGAGATGACCTCCCACTGCTCACCGTCGTAGGTGATCTGGGTGACCCGGGTCTCCTGGCCCTTGCGGACGAAGGAGTGCTTGACCTCGTCCGCGCCGATGAACTTGGAGTTGGCGTCGGAGGTCTCGATGCGCTCCCAGGCGTACTCCTCGATGCGGATGCGCGCCTGGTGGATCGGCTCCTGCGAGGTAACGAAGTGGCGGGCGAGGTGGATGCCGAACTGCTCGGCGGACTCGATGCCGTACTCCTTGGCGAAGGCGTACACCGTGTTCTTGGTGGTGTCCGTGGGCAGGACGTTCGCGTTCGAGCCGGAGTAGTGCACCTCGTCCATGTCGCCGGAGAGGGCGACCGAGACGTTCAGGTCCTTGATGTGGTGCGTGTCGCCGTCGCGCGTGATCTTGACGACGCGGTTCTCGGCCTTGCCGTACTGGTTCTGTCCCAGAATCGTGGGCATGTCTGCTAGCTCCCTCGGTAAACGGAGTAGCCGAACGGGTTGAGCAGCAGCGGTACGTGGTAGTGCTCGCCCGGTACGACGGCGAAGGTGATCGCCACCTCCGGGAAGAACACCCCGGCGGCACCGCTGTCCCGATTCGCGGGGGCGTCCTGCTGGGCTTCGGCTTGCTTCTTCGAGCTGTGCTCATTCAAGAAATACGGCTCGGTCTCGAAGTCGAGCCGTACGTGGGTGGTGCCTTCCGGCAGCGCCGGCAGGTCCTTGCAGCGCCCGTCCGCGTCGGTCGCGGAGCCACCGAGCGCGGCCCACTCCGCGTCGGACCCGGCGCGGGCCGACAGGGAGATGGCGACACCCTCGGCGGGGCGGCCGATGCTGGTGTCCAGGATGTGCGTGGACACCGACGCGGTCGTCTCGGTGCTCATCGGTTCTCTTCCTCCACGAGACGGGCCAGCCGGATACGGTTGATCTTGCCCAGCTCGGCGCGGACGATCTCCCGCTCCCGCTCGGGCGAATTCCCGATCCGCTCGCGGACGGCGTCCCTCATCTGCTCACCGGTCCTGCCGGTGGCGCAGATCAGGAAGACGTGGCCAAACTTCTCCTGGTACGCCAGGTTGAGTTCGAGCATTTCGACCTTGAGCTCATCGGAGGCGCCGGCCATTCCGCTCTGCTCGCGGGAGGATGTCGGGTCCCCGGGCTTCGGGCGCCCGATCGGCGGGTGCCCCGCCATCGCTTCGGCCAGATCTTCGGCGGTCAGCTCGGCCATGGCGGCGTCACTGGCTGCGAAGAGGGCTTCCACGGTGGCGTACGGGCGCTGGGCGAGCAGCTTGCTCCCCCACGCCGAGCTGGCACACACCTCGTGCAGCGCGGCCTGGGCCGCACTGTCCGGCGAGGTGTTGAACCGGGCGAGGCCCGGTACGGAAGTCGAAGACACAGGAGCCTCCGTGGCTGTTCTGCACTGTGCGTCGGACGGGCTGCGGATAGCTAACGCCCTCCACCAACGCTCCGTCAACACTTTGTTGAAACTTCGTTGACACAAAAGCCGCCGTCCCGACATCTGGACGGCGGCCATGTACACGAAGTCATGTTCTACTCACTCTTCGCGGCATTTTCCCTGTTCAGATAGTTGTACACAGTGAAGCGGCTGACGCCGAGGGCACTCGCCACCGTCTCCACCCCGTGTCGCACCGAGAAGGCACCGCGTGCCTCCAGAAGCCGGACGACCGACTGCTTGGTCTTGCGGTCCAGCGCGGACAACGGCATGCCGTGACGGCGCTCGAGCGCGACCAGGATGTGGTCCAGCGACTCGGACAGCTGAGGCAGCCGTACGGCGACGACCTCGACGCCCTCCCAGGCCAGGACGACGTCGTCGCGCCCCGCCTGCTCGGGCAGCAGCATCTCGGCGCCCATGGCGTCCACCAGCGGCTTCACCGCGATGACCAGCGGGTGATCTGCCGACTCGGTCACTTCTCGCCCTCCCCGATCACATTGACCTGAAGGGAGACCCGGGTGGCGCCGGCTCCCAGAGCCTTGCGCAGCAGCGAGTCGACGGCGGTGAGGACCTCGTCCGCGCTGCCTTCCGCCGTATTGCCGAACGGCCCGACGTCAACGGCGTCGAGATCTGCCGCCTGGATGACCTCCCGTGCCACCAGGGCGTGGGCGGGGGCCTCCTCCAGGTCGAACGGTTCGGTCGTGAACTCCACTCTCAGTCGCACCATGCCCCCACGTTAAGCCTGCCCGCGCCGACGTCTGCCGCCCGGCCCGGAAATCGCGCAGGTTCCGCGCGACGGACCGATGTCCGCCCGGCGTAGAGCGGGTGACGGAAGCCGTACCGGCCCTCATCTCCGGTACGGCCTCAGGACAGGGAGGGGACTGCGGGATGGCACGGCACAGGAGCAGAGGTGTCAGGGGTGTCAGGGGTACGGCGATGGCGGCTGCGGCCATGGCGGCACTGACCGCCTCCCAGGCGCCGGGGGCTCAGGCATCCCCTACCGGCGGCGAAACGACGTCCGCCGCACCCGGGCGGCCGGGCGTGGCGGGCGATGGCGCGTACCGCACCGAGCTGCCGCCGCTGCGGACACGGGGCGGGGGCGGGACGGACCGCGTCTCGGACGGAAACGGGGCCGCCGCGGGGGCGGCCGGGGCCCTGCCGGCCACGGTCTTCGCCGCGTACCGGCGGGCGGAGACTGCGCTCATGGTCGAGGCCGCCGGCTGCGGTCTGCGCTGGCAGCTGCTGGCCGCGATCGGCCAGGTCGAGTCCGGGCATGCGCGCGGCGGCCGGGTGGCCCCGGACGGCACGGCTCTCGCGCCGATTCTGGGGCCACGGCTGGACGGCAACGGGTTCGCCGCGATCAGGGACACGGACGGCGGCCGGTACGACGGGGACGTCCTGTACGACCGCGCGGTCGGGCCCATGCAGTTCATCCCGTCGACCTGGGCCGCCTGGGGCGCCGACGGCAACGGGGACGGAGCGGCCGACCCGCAGAACGTCCACGACGCGGCCCTCGCCGCGGGCCGCTACCTGTGCGCGGGCGGAAGGGACCTCTCCGATCCGTACGGCCTGGACCGCGCGATCCTCGCCTACAACCACTCGACGGCCTACCTCCGTACGGTCAGGGCCTGGTTCGCGTACTACCTCGAAGGCCACCGCGTCGTGCCGGACCAGCACGGTGGAGGAGCCGGGGCCCGTGGAGCAGGCGGCCGCCCCGGCCCGGAGTCCTCCCGCCCGGCACGGCCGCAGTCGCCGCCCCCGGCCGCGCCGTCGTCCCCTGCCCCCGCTCCCTCGCCCTCACCCTCGACGCCCGTCGGGACCCATCCCGCGGGCGGTCAGGAGGAGCAGCCGCAGACGCCCGTAATTCCCCTCCCCGGAACGGGTGTTGAGCTGCCCGGTGACGGGGTGCTGCCGAGCATGACTCCGCTGGTCGGCAACGGTACGGATTCGATGGCCGCCACCCCCTCCACAAGCCCCGATACCCAGCGGTAATGTCGCGTTCGCCGGGCGGCAGGAACCGGCGGTGAGCGCGAAGGGGCCCTCATGGCGGAAACGTCTCAGGACCGGTGGCAGCGCGCGTGGAGCCACCGGGAGCAGCTGCTCAAGGTGGCCCGCCGCAGATCCATGAGCCTCGAGGACGCCGAGGACGCCGTCCACGAGGCGATGCTGCGTGCCGCGGAGAATCCCCACCTCGACGACGAGCGGCTGGGCGCCTGGCTGACGACGGTGACCATGCGGCTGTGCGTCGACCGGTACCGGCAGTTCCACCGCGAGGCCGAGGTGCGCAGCAGCCCGACGCTGATCACGCCGGGCCCGGCGCCCGTCGAGGACGTGGTGTGCGACCGGGCCGAGGCGAATTGGCTGGCCGTACGCAGCGGGGACCTGCCCGCCCGCCAGGCCGAGGCGCTCTGGCTGAAGTCCGAGGACCTCGACGTCGGACAGGTTGCCGTGAAGATGGGCCTCAGCTACCGCACCGTCGAGTCCCTACTGGCGCGGGCCCGCCGGACGCTGCGCAATTCGCTGGCCGCCACGCTGGGGCTCGCCGTGTGGCTCTGCGAGCGCTGCCGACCGCGAGCCGTGGGCAACGCGCAGGCGGTGGCCGTGGCGACGACGGCGGCGGCCACGCTGGTCGTCGCGGGCTTCGTCCTGCCGTACGGCCAGGACGGCAACGGGCCCGCCCCCTCGCCGGCCACGTCGGACACCGCGGAGGTCCGCGTGGCGGACGCCGACGGAGTGCGCCCACCGGCGGCCGACCCCGCCGCGAGCCCGGCGGCGTCGCCCGGGGCGTCCGGCATCGAGCCTCCCGCCCTGCCGTCGCTGCTGCCCCAACTGCCGTCGCTGCCAGTTCCCGACGTCCCGAAGGTGCCGGCCGCCATCCCGGAGGCCTCGCTGCCACCGCTCCCCAGTCCGCCGCTGCCGCTTCCCAGCGCGGACATCCCAGCTCTCCCGGCTCTCCCGGCTACGCCGGCCGTGCCGGAGCTGTCCACGCCGCCCGTGCCGTCTGCGCCTACGGCCGCACCGGCCGTCCCGGTGGACGTGCCCACGCCGTGACGGCACTTGCGAGTGAGCCTTTCCAGTCTCAGCTTGAGCAGGTCACGTGGAGGGTGAGGACGGCCTGAACGAGTGCGGTGATGCGGGTGGTGCTGCACCGCTTCGTGGGCGAGGAAATCGGTCGCGCCCCGTGAGGTGAGCCGTTAGCCTCCGCCTGAGCGCAGTGAGGTACGAGACGCGACCGCGAAGGGAGCCACGCATGGAGACTGGGGGTGCGCGGACCGACCGTTTGGGCTTGCTGCTCGAACAGTTCGACCACGCCAGGGAGATGGCCCAGGTGCGGCTGGCGGGGCTCGGCGACGAGGAGTACCTGTGGGAGCCGGTGCCCGGTTGCTGGTCGCTCCGGCGCCGGGGCGAGGCGGCGACGCCCAGGGCGTTCGGGCCGGGCGAGTGGGTGCTCGACCTGGGCGCCCCGGACATCCCGGCGAACGAGTACGCCGAGGTCGCCCGCCAGGCCGCCGACGGCATGACCGTCGCCAAGATCGCCGATGACTGGAGCGTGAGTGTCGAGCGGGTCGAGGAGATCCTGGCCCACACCGGTGCGCCGCCGGAGCCCGACGCAGTGCCGGTCACGACCATCGCGTGGCGGCTGGGGCACCTGCACTTCCAGTTCGCGGGCGGATGGGAGTGGACCTTCGGTGAACGGCGGCAGGATCCGAAGCTGATGGTCGACTTCACCCCCTCCGCCGCCCTGACACTCGAGCGGTTCTGGGCGGTGATCGACCGCTGGCGCGACAGCGTCGCCGCCGTCACCGACGAGCAGCTCGACACGGTCGGCTTCTCGCAGTACCCGTACAGCAACGACGCCGACCACCCCTACATTGGCGTGCTGTCGGCGACCAACCTCGAATTCATCCACCACATGTCCGAGATCGCGTTGCTCCGCGACCTGTGGCGGGCCCGCTTCACGACTCCCGGGTAGGCCCGGGCGCGCCGCGAGGGTGTTGAATGGCGTTTCCGATCCACACGCCGGTCAGCGATTTTTGACCTGCAGGGTGAGCTTGCCAGTTGAGCTGACCGCGCAGCGAGGCCCCTGGTAGATGGGTTTTCGACCAAGAACCCGTTGCCACCAGGGACTTCGTGTACTTGTCCACCCGTCCGGCATCGACGTGTCCAGCTCCACCCTGCGCTTGGTGTCCACCCGCCTGCGCGTCCGCCGCCGCGACCGCGGTACCCGATGGCGCCGGCTGACCACCGGCCGCCATGCCCTGCTCGCCCTGGCCCACCTGCGCTGCGGCCACACCTACGCCCAGCTCGCCGCCGGGTTCGATGTCGGGGTCACCACCGCCTACCGGTACATCAGCGAGGCCGTCGACGTTCTCGCGGCCCTGGCGCCGACCTGCCAGGACGCCGTCCGAGCGGCCCGCGCGAAGGCGGCCGCGGCATTGATGTCACCCGCAGTCCAGCAGGAGCCGCCTGCGGTCCGCCGCTGCGTCGGCAGTCACGGGAGCCAAGCCGCCTTTGGGCCACTGAAGAGCGCGTCAGGTGAGGCAAGCAGCGCGGTGCGGAGTGATGCGTCCAGCCAGGCGGGATCGGCTGATAGGCCCGTCCAGCGACGCACCAGCCGCCCTCGCACCGCACCCGTGGCGCACACCCGCGTTCGCGCCCCGTTGCGCCCTCGTAAAAAATTTCGGAATTCGTCGCGACGGACACCCCGCCCCTCCCCGTAGAGCAGATGTCGGAGCTGCTCCACGGCTGAAGGGTGTACCGGATGGGTGTCGAGATCTGTGTGGAAGGGCTGACCAAGTCCTTCGGCCACCAGGTCATCTGGCAGGACGTCTCGCTGACGCTGCCCGCCGGAGAGATCTCGGTCATGCTCGGCCCCTCGGGCACGGGCAAGTCGGTGTTCCTCAAGACGCTCGTCGGGCTGCTCAAGCCGGAACGCGGGTCGATCCGGATCGCGGACCGGGACATCACCAGGCTCCGCGAGCACGAGCTGTACGAGGTGCGGAAGCTGTTCGGCGTCCTCTTTCAGGACGGTGCCCTCTTCGGGTCGATGAACCTGTACGACAACATCGCCTTCCCGCTGCGCGAGCACACCCGTAAGCCGGAGAGCGAGATCAGACGCATCGTCCTCGAGAAGATGGACATGGTCGGGCTGATCGGCGCGGAGGAGAAGCTGCCCGGTGAGATATCCGGCGGTATGCGCAAGCGGGCCGGGCTGGCGCGGGCCCTCGTGCTCGACCCGGAGATCATTCTCTTCGACGAGCCGGACTCGGGGCTCGACCCGGTACGGGTGGCCTACCTCAACCAGCTGATCGTCGATCTCAACGCACAGATCGACGCCACCTTCCTGATCGTCACCCACGACATCGCCTCGGCCCGCCAGGTCCCGGACAACATCGGGCTGCTGTTCCGCCGGGAGCTGGTGATGTTCGGGCCCCGCGAACGGCTGCTGACCAGCGACGAGCCCGTCGTACGGCAGTTCCTGAACGGACGGATGCAGGGGCCGATCGGCATGGCGGAGGAGAAGGACGCCGCCCAGGTCGAGCAGGAGCTGGCCCAGATCGACGCAGGCAAGGGCAACGACGCCGGTGCGCGGGGCATGACACCCCGGCTGCTGCCGAGCCCCGGAATCACCCGGCCGCCCCGCTGGGAGGCCATCGCGAAGCGTGAGGCGGTGACGCACGCATGAGCCTCTCCCCCGTCGGCGCGCTCAGACACTCCGGCAGCCTGTTCGCGATGGCCCTGGACGTCATCAGGACGCTCCCCCGACGGCCCTTCCAGGTACGGGAGTTCATCCAGCAGGCCTGGTTCATCGCGAGCGTCACGATCCTGCCGACCGCACTGGTCTCCATCCCCTTCGGCGCGGTCATCGCCCTGCAGATCGGCAGCCTGACCCGGCAGCTCGGCGCCCAGTCGTTCTCGGGTGCGGCGTCGGTGCTGGCGGTGCTGCGCGAGGCCTCGCCGATCGTCACCGCGCTGTTGATCGCCGGGGCGGGCGGCACCGCGATCTGCGCGGACCTCGGGGCGCGGAAGATCCGTGAGGAGATCGACGCGATGCAGGTGCTGGGCATCGACCCGATCCACCGGCTGGTGGTCCCGCGGGTGCTGGCCTCGATGGTGGTCGCGGTGCTGCTCAACGGGCTGGTGTCGGTGGTCGGCGTGGCCGGCGGCTACTTCTTCAACGTCGTCCTGCAGAACGGCACGCCCGGCGCCTATCTGGCCTCCTTCACCACCCTCGCCCAGCTGTCCGATCTGTGGGCGGCCGAGCTGAAGGCCCTGGTGTTCGGCGCGATCGCCGCGATCGTCGCCTCGTACAAGGGTCTGACCGCGAAGGGCGGGCCGAAGGGCGTCGGCGACGCCGTGAACCAGTCGGTGGTGATCACCTTCATGTTGCTGTTCGTGACGAACTTCGTGATGACCGCCGTGTATTTCCAGATCGTTCCGCAGAGGGGCTGAGGCATGGCGCTGATCAACCGTCTCGTCGGGCGCCCGCTCCGTTCCTTGGAGGAGCTCGGTACCCAACTGTCCTTCTACGGGCGCTCGCTGGCCTGGACCGGCCGCACCCTGCGCCGCTACAAGAAGGAGGTCCTGAGGCTGCTCGCCGAGGTGAGCTTCGGCCGGGGCGCGCTCGCCGTCGTCGGCGGCACCGTCGGCGTCATCGCCTTCCTGTCGTTCTTCACCGGCACCGAGGTCGGCCTCCAGGGATACGCGGCGCTCAACCAGCTGGGCACGTCCAACTTCGTGGCGTTCCTGTCGGCGTACTTCAACACCCGGGAGATCGCACCGCTGGTGGCCGGGCTCGCGCTGTCCGCGACGGTCGGCGCCGGGTTCACCGCGCAGCTCGGTGCGATGCGGATCAGCGAGGAGACCGACGCCCTGGAGGTGATGGGCGTTCCCTCGCTGCCGTTCCTGGTGACCACCCGGATGATCGCCGGTTTCGTCGCCGTGATCCCGCTGTACGTGATCGGGCTGCTGTCCTCGTACTTCGCCGCCCGGACCATCACGACCGGCTACTACGGTCAGTCCGCGGGCACGTACGACCACTACTTCCATCAGTATCTGCCGCCGGTCGACGTGCTCTGGTCCTTCGGCAAGGTGATCGTCTTCGCCGTCGTGATCATCCTGGTGCACTGCTACTACGGCTACTACGCGAGCGGCGGACCGGCCGGTGTGGGGGTCGCGGTGGGCCGTGCGGTGCGTACCTCCATCGTCGCCATCAACGTCCTGGACTTCTTCCTCAGCCTGGCGATCTGGGGCGCCAACACGACCGTACGGATTGCGGGGTAGGGCCGATGCGGACACGGATCGTCAGACTGAGGGTGTACGGCATCGTCTTCATCGCGGTCATCGCGCTGCTGCTGTCGCTTTCGATCGCCGTCTACCAGCAGGTGTTCGTCGCCGTCGTACGGATCACGCTGGAGGCCGACACGCTCGGCAACCAGCTGGAGCCGCGGGCCGACGTCAAGCTGCGCGGGCTGCTGGTCGGTGAGGTCCGCGCGGTGCGGGCCGACGGCGAGAAGGCGACGCTCGACATCGCCCTCAAGCCGGAGCACGTCTCCCGCATCCCGTCGGACGTGCAGGCCCGGCTGCTGCCCAAGACGCTGTTCGGCGAGAAGTACGTCGACCTGGTGGCTCCCCGGGAGCCGTCCGGGCGGCACATCCGGGCCGGGGACGTCATCACCCAGGACCGCACCAAGGTCGGCATCGAAGTGCAGCAGCTGATGAACGACCTGCTGCCGCTGCTGCGTACGGTACGGCCCGCCGAGCTCAACGCCACCCTGTCGGCGTTCGCCACCGCCCTCGAAGGCCGCGGCGACCGGATCGGCGACAACCTCACCCGCGTCGAGGGCTATCTGGCCCGGCTCAACCCCCACATGCCGTCGATCAAGGAGGACATCTCGCGGTTCGCCGATGTCGCCGAGGTGTACGGCGACGCCGCACCCGACCTGTTGAGGATCCTGCGGAACACCGTCACCACGAGCCGCACGATCGTCGAGAAGCGGGACCAGCTGGCCACCCTGTTCACCTCCACGGCCACCGTCGCCGGGACGGCGGACGGGTTCCTGGACGAGAACGCCGGGCGGCTCATCACCCTGGGCCGGGTCTCCCGTCCCACGCTCGCACTGTTCGCCCGCTACGCACCGGAGTACCCCTGCCTCCTCAACGGCCTGGTGCGGCAGGAGAAGGCGGCGGAAGAGACCTTCAGAGGCGGAAAGATGCGCATCACCCTGGAAATCGTCCGCCCGCAACCCGCGTACGAGCCCGGCGAGGAACCGCGCTATCTGGAGCGCTCGGGACCCGACTGCCGTGGAATGCCCCATCCGCGGGTCCCGGCACCGGACGACAAACTCGACGACGGTACGCGCGGCACGTCGAGTGCGCCCCGGGCGGGCACGGTGTCGGCGACCGCCGCCGAGCAGCGTGCCGTGAGCTCACTCGTCGCGCCCGTCATGGGCGTGCCGGCCGATGAGGTGCCCGCGGTCGCCACGCTGCTGTTCGGTCCGATGGCCCGGGGAACGGCGGTGAGCGTCGCATGAGGTTCCTCCGCGTCAAGCGCGCCAGGGAGACCGCGGCGCCGCTGATCAAGTTCAGTCTCTTCGCGGTGGTGACGGTGCTCGCGACCACGCTGCTCGCAGCCACCATCGTCAACATCTCCTTCACTCCCGAGCACACCTACCGGGCGGTGTTCAGCGATGTCACCGGCCTGGAGGAGGGCGACGACATCAGGGTGGCAGGGGTGCGGGTCGGTGAGGTGCAGGACATCCGCATCAAGGACCGGACGCTGGCGGAGGTCACCTTCTCCGTGACCCGGGACCGTCCGCTGCTCACCAGCACCGGCGCGGTCATCCGCTACCGCAACCTGGTCGGCTCACGGTACGTCGCGCTGACGGAGGGCGCCGGCGACGGCACCCGGCTGGCGCCCGGAGGCCGGATACCGCTCTCCCGCACGCAGCCCGCGCTCGATCTCAACGCGCTCCTCAATGGGTTCAAGCCGCTGTTCGCGGCGCTGAGCCCCGAGGACGTCAACCAGCTCGCCACCGAGATCATCCGCACGCTCCAGGGCGAGGGCGGCACGGTGAACAGTCTGCTCGCCCACACGGCTTCGCTCACCACCACGCTCGCCGACCGGGACAAGCTGATCGGCTCCGTGATCGACAACCTCAACACGGTGCTGGCGACCCTGGACAAACGCGGCGCCCGCTTCTCCGGGCTGATCCAGCAGCTCCAGCGAGTGGTCTCCGGGCTGTCCGCCGACCGCAAGCCCATCGGGGACTCCCTGGTGAACATCGCCGATCTGACGGAGGCCACGTCGGGCCTGCTCGCGGACGCCCGGCCTCCGCTGCGCGACGACATCGCCGGGCTGAGGGACCTCACCGGAACCCTGAACAAGAACGAGAAGACCGTGGAGGGCGTGCTGAAGCGGCTGCCGAACAAGCTCAACGAGCTGACGGGGACCGCCTCGTACGGCTCCTGGTTCAACTTCTACCTCTGCGACTTCGACGGCCGGATCGTGCTGCCGAAGACCCGGGAGGTGCTCACTCCCGAGCTCCACGTGGCCCGTGCGAGGTGCGCATGAAGGCGCGCATGATGCCGTTCCGCGACCGGAATCCGGTCGTGATCGGCGCGGTCGGCCTCACCACCCTCGGGCTGCTGAGCGTCGCCGCGTTCAACGCCGACAGCCTTCCGCTCATCGGCAACGGCGAGACGTACAGTGCGGCGTTCTCGGAGGCGGGCGGGCTCAAGCCCGGCGACGAGGTCCGTATCGCCGGGGTGAAGGTCGGCAAGGTCGACGAGGTGGACCTGGACGGGGACCACGTCAAGGTGGTCTTCCGGATCAAGGGCGACCCCGGCTTCGGCACCAGGACGGGCGCGGCCATCCGCGTCAAGACGATCCTGGGCGCGAAGTTCCTGGCGCTGGAGCCGAAGGGGCCGGGGCAGCTGAAGCCGGGCAGCGAGATCCCGCTGAACCGGACGACTCCCGCGTACGACGTCGTGGCGGCCTTCAGCGATCTGACCACCACGACGGAGAAGGTCGACACGGAGCGGCTGGCGACGGCGCTGGACACCATCTCCACCACCTTCGAGGACTCCCCCGCAGAGGTGAAGGCGTCCATCAAGGGCCTGTCGAGGATCTCCCGTACGGTCGCGTCCCGCGACCAGGCGCTGCGGGAGCTCCTCGACCACGCCAACGGGGTCAGCGGTGTGCTCGCCGGACGATCCGGCGAGTTCACCACGCTGGTCAAGGACGGCGACGCGCTGTTCAAGGAGATCTCACGGCGGCGGGCGGCGATCCACGCGCTGCTCAAGAGCTCGGCCGCGCTGGGAATCCAGCTGTCCGGGCTGGTCAAGGACAACGACGCGGAGATCGGTCCGGCGCTCAAGGGCCTGAACGCCGTGGTGGCGATGCTCGAACGCAATCAGGCGAGCCTCGACCGCAGCATCAAGCTGATGGCGCCCTATGTGCGCGTCTTCACCAACACCCTCGGCAACGGCCGCTGGTTCGACAGCTACATCCAGAACATGGTCGCCACTCCGGTGGTCCCGCGAACGGGAGGTTCGTGATGAACAGGCGTCTGCTGCGCCGGGCGGCGCCGGTCACGGCCCTGGCGGTCATCGCCGCGGCCGTCGTGTCGCTGTGGCCGCAGCCGGACCCGGTCCGGGTCACGGCGTACTTCCCGCGCACGGTCGGCATCTATCCCGGCTCCGACGTACGGGTGCTGGGCGTGCGGATCGGTGAGGTCAAGGAGATCACCCCGGAGGGCGAGCGGGTGCGGGTGACGCTGGAGTACGACGCCGGGCGGAAGGTCCCTGCCGATGCCAAGGCGGCGATCATCAACTCCTCGGTGGTCAGTGACCGTTACGTCCAGCTGCTGCCGGTGTGGCGGGGCGGCCAGGAGATGCGGAGCGGCGATGTCATCCCGGAGGAGCGGACGGCCGTACCGGTCGAACTGGACCGCGTCTTCGAGAGCCTGCACACGACGTCGGAGGCGCTGGGCCCGCGCGGCGCGAACAAGGACGGTTCGCTGGCCCGGCTGCTCGGCGTGAGCGCGGACAACCTCGAAGGGGAGGGCGAGAACCTGCACCGGACGGTGGAGGACCTCTCGCTGGCCGTGACCACGCTGTCCGACGGCAGGCAGGACCTGTTCGGCACGCTGCGCAATCTGCAGGTGTTCACCGCCGCACTGGCCGCCGACGACAAGAACGTCCGCTCCTTCAACGACAGCCTGGAGCAGGTGGCCGGACAGCTCGCCGGGGAGCGCAAGGACCTCGCGGCCGCGCTGCGGCACCTGGGGGTGGCGCTCGCCGACGTGTCCGACTTCGTACGGAAGAACAAGAAGTCGCTGACCTCGAACGTGGAGGGGCTGAGCAAGGTCACCAAGGTGCTGGTCACCCAGCAGGCCGCGCTCGCGGAGCTGCTGGAGGTCGCCCCGACCGGGCTGTCGAATCTGCAGAACGCCTACAACGCGGGTGCGGGAACACTCGACACGCGCAACAACCCCGACCAGCCGCAGGATCCGGCCGCGCTGCTGTGCTCCCTGCTCAGCACGACCGGTGACGCGAAGGCGGCGGACTGCCGGGACCTGGAGAAGCTGTTCGACTCCCTGCCGGAGCTCCGGCCGGGCGACGCCCTGCCCGTCTCGGGGACCGGCCCGGTCGACCGGACGCTGGGCGGAATCCTGGAGGCCGGCGCATGAGCGTGCCCCGTAAGAGCGTTCGCGCGGCGGTGTGGGCGGCGGCCGGTTCACTGCTGCTGACGGGCTGCGAGTTCAACGGTCTGTACGACGTCGGGCTGCCCGGCGGCGCGGCCGCCGACGGCGACGCCTACCGGGTGACGGTCGAGTTCCGGGACGTCCTCGACCTGGTGCCGCAGTCCGCGGTGAAGGTCAACAACGTCACCGTGGGCGCGGTCGAGAAGGTGGAGCTGAAGGGCTGGCACGCCCGCGTGCGGCTGCGTATCTCGGACGAGGTGAAGCTGCCCGGCAACGCGATCGCCGAGCTCCGGCAGACCAGCATGCTCGGCGAGAAGTACGTGGCGCTGTCCGCGCCGGTGGATGCCGCACCCGTCGGCAGGCTCACCGACGGGGCCCGCATCCCGCTGTCCCGCAGTGGCCGCAACCCGGAGATCGAAGAGGTGCTGTCCGCGCTGTCGGCACTGCTCAACGGCGGCGGGGTGGCCCAGCTCAAGACGATCACCACGGAGCTCAACAAGGCCCTGGAAGGACGGGAGAACCGGGTCAAGTCCCTGCTGACGGAGCTGAACACCTTCGTCGGCGGCCTCGACGCGCAGCGCAAGGAGATCGTCCGCGCGCTGAACGGCATCGACCGGCTGGCCGAGCGGCTCGGCCAGGAGAAGAAGACGATCGCCCAGGCCGTGGACACCATGCCACCCGCGCTGAAGGTGCTGGCCGACCAGCGGCGCAAGCTGACGTCGATGCTCACCGCGCTGTCGGAGTTCGGCACGACCGGCACCCAGGTGATCAACGCGTCCCGGGACGACGTGATCGCCAATCTGCGGAGTCTGCGCCCGATCCTGGAGCAGCTGAACAAGGCGGGCGACGATCTGCCGAACGCCCTGGAGCTGCTGACGACCTATCCGTTCCCGCGCAACGCGGTGGACGCCGTCAAGGGCGACTACGTCAACCTCAAGATCACCGCCGATCTCGATCTCGCGGGCATCTACGGCAACCTCTCGGACGAACCCGAGAAGCCCGGGACCCCGGGGAAGCCGGGGCTCCCCGGCGTCCCCGAGGTTCCCGGACTGCCAGGAGTCCCTGGGGTCCCCGGGGTTCCCCGGCCGACGGCGCTGCCGCAGGCTCCCGGTGTTCCGCAGGCGCCCGGCAGTCCCTCGGGCCCCTCGGACGACGGGGATGTGCTCTGCCCGCCGGTGTGCACCGGCAGTTACGCCTCGTACGGGAACGGGGGCGACGACGAGGACGCCTTCCCGCCCGGGGTCGATCCCGCCCTCGCCGAGCTCATGCTGAAGGGGATGCTGCCGTGATCACACGTACGGTCAAGGCCCAGTTGCTCGCCTTCGCCACGGTCACCGCCGTCGGCGTCTCGTACGTCGGCGCCCGGTACACGGGGCTGGCGGACGGGCTCTTCGACGACGGCTACACCGTGCGGGCCGACTTCGCCGACTCCGGGGGCATCTTCCCCGGCGCCGAGGTCACCTATCGCGGGGTGCCCGTCGGTCGCGTCGGGGAGCTGCGACTGTCCGGCGCGGACGGGGTGTCGGTGGCGCTGGACATCGAGGACGACGGGCCGCGGATCCCCGCGGACACCGTGGCGGTCGTGGCGAACCGTTCGGCCGTCGGCGAGCAGTACGTCGACCTCCAGCCACGGGCCGCCGGCGGCCCCTATCTGCGCGACGGCAGCACGATCGCCCGCCGCGACACCCGGGGGCCGCTGCCCACCACGCAGATCATCGGCAGCCTGGACAGGCTCGTGAACTCCGTCGGCAAGGAGGATCTGCGGATCACCGTCGACGAGCTGGGCAAGGCCTTCGCCGGCACGGGACCGGAGCTGAGCCGCCTGGTCGACTCGGGCAACAGCCTGGTCGAGTCGGCGTCCGCCTCGCTCCCGCAGACGGTCACCCTGATCGAGGATTCACGGAAGGTCCTCAAGACCCAGGCCGACAAGGGCTCGGCCATCAGATCGTTCTCACGCGATCTGGCGGCCCTCACGGCCGAGTTGAAGTCCAGTGACGGCGACATCCGCAGGCTGGTCGGCGCCGGTGCCCCCGCCGCGCAGGAGGTCAACTCGCTGCTCACGGCGACCCGGCCGCACGTGCCGGTGCTGCTGGGCAATCTGATCAGCGGCGGCCAGATCACGGTGGCGCGGCTGCCCGGTGTGGAGCAGGCCCTGGTGACGTTCCCCGTGGTGGTCGCGGGCAGCTACACCGTGATCCCGGGCGACGGCACCACCCACTTCGGTCTGGTGGTGAACGCCGACGACCCGCCGGCGTGCCGGCAGGGGTACGGGACGCAGCGGCGCGACCCGGCCGACACGAGCGAACGGCCGGCGAACACTCGCGCCCACTGTGCGGCCCCGCGCGGCGGGCCCACCTCGGTCCGCGGTGCCCAGAACGCCCCCGGGGCCTCGGGGCGCTCCGGGGTCGGCGGCGCGGACCCGGCCGCGTACATCACCCCGTACGACCCGGAGACCGGCACCGCGACCGGCCCGGACGGAACGCCCGTCGAGATCGGCTCGACCGGCGGTGGAATGAGCACGTTCGGAAAGGACTCGTGGCAATGGCTGCTCGTCGGACCGATGGCATGAGCAAGGAGACGACGCCCCAGGGCCGCGCCGCGGAGCGCGCGACACGGCCGCTGCGGCACCTCTGGAGACGGCTGACGGAAGCCGCCCGGCGGGGCAGGGCGATGCCCGCGTCCCTCGCGGTGGCGACCGTCCTGACGACGGCCCTGTCCGGCTGGCTGACCCACGAGGTCTACGAACAGCGGGTGGAGGAGCGGCGGCACCAGGACATCCTGGCCGCGGCCCGCCAGTCCGCGCTGAACTTCACGTCGCTCGACCACCGGCACTACGCGCGGGACAGCGCGAACGTACTGAAGGGTGCCACCGGCGACTTCAAGAAGCAGTTCGCGGCACAGACCGCCGAGCTGACCAAGCTGGTCGCCGCGAACAAGTCGGTCTCCCAGGGGCAGGTGCTCGAAGCGGGCATCACCCGGGCCGACGAGCGGACCGCCCGGGTCCTGGTGGTCGCCGACAGCAAGGTGACCAACATCGCGGCGCCCGAAGGGCAGGCCCGCACCTACCGGCTGCAGCTGGACCTCGTGCTGGAGAACGGGCGCTGGCTGACGTCCGGCGTCGAGTTCGTGGGCTGACCGCGCCGCGTACCCCCGTACCCCCCACACCCCCACACCCCCGTATCCCCGTATCCCCAGAGAGGAGAACCCCCCGTGGCGAACACGAGCACCCGAGGTCGCGGCGTCAGCTCTCCCGCCCGCCGCTCCATGACCGCGGCCGCCCGGGCGGCGGCCAAGCGCGCCCAGCGCCCAGGAACCGGCGAGGACGGGCTGGACGAGGCCACGGTGGTGGCCGGACGTACCCTTCGCGCGGAGGAGCCGGAGCCGGGCGCGAAGGAGCCGGAGCCGGACTGGGAGGCGCCGGACTGGGAGGAGCCGGGCCCCGAGGAGACGGACGCCGAGGAGCCGCCTTCGCATGGGAGGCGGCGGCGCGGGCTGCTGTCCGCCGTCCTCGCGGTCCTGGTCCTGATCGCCCTGGTCGCGGCCGTCGTGCTCGTACGGGAGTACTGGGACGGGCGGCAGACGGACCAGGCGCGGCATGAGGCACTCGCCGCCGCGCAGAAGGCCGCGCCGGTCGTCCTGTCGTACGACTACCGGCATCTGGAGCGGGACTTCGCCGCGGCGCGAGGCCATCTCACCGGGGCCTTCCGCGACGAGTACGGGAGGACGACGGCGAAGGTGGTGGCACCGACCGCGAAGAAGTACCAGGGGGTGGTCGAGGCGACGGTGGCGAGGCCACCGGGTGGTGGCGCCCCCGCGGCCTCGGTGGTGTCGGCATCGCCCGACAGGGCCGTCGTCCTGCTCTTCGTCAACCAGGTGACCCGGAGCACACAGGTCTCTGGGCCCCGTGTCGATCTGAGCCGGGTGCGGATGACGCTCATGCGCACCTCGGCGGGCTGGAAGGTGAGTGCCGTCGACGCGCTGTAGCCGCACGAAGCCATACCCCTGACCCCTGCTGGGGCGCCCTCCGGGTGCCCCAGCAGGGGTCTTTTTGCGGCCGCTCTTTGTTCTCACTTCGTGGTCACCTTCGTGGCCGCTCTTGACAGCTCTCCCCCACTCCAGGCAATCTTCCATTAAGCAGAAACGAACTTCCGCAATACGGAAGGAGCGCATACCCCTCATGGGATACACGGACCAGCGCTTCGATGTGAACCTGTCGATCCTCTTCACGGAACTCCCGCTCCTGGAGCGCCCCGCGGCCGCCGCCGCGGCGGGCTTCACCGCGGTCGAGCTGTGGTGGCCCTGGATCGAGACCCCCACGCCCGACCAGAGCGAGCTGGACGCACTGAAGAAGGCGCTGGAGGATGCCGGCACCCAGCTGGTGGGCCTGAACTTCTACGCGGGGCAGCTACCGGGACCCGACCGCGGCGCCCTCTCCGTGCCCGGTGAGGAGTCGGACCGCTTCCGCGCCAACATCGACGTCGCCGCGGACTTCGCCGCCTCGGTGGGCTGCAAGGCGCTGAACGCGCTGTACGGCAACCGCGTCGAAGGCATCGCCCCGGAGGTCCAGGACGAGCTCGCCCTGGAGAACCTGATCACGGCGGCCCGTGCGGCCGACCGGGTCGGGGCGATCCTTCTGATCGAGACCCTGAACAAGCCGGAGTCCCCGCTCTACCCGCTGGTGAGCGCGCCGTCCGCGATCGAGGTCGTGGACAAGGTGAACGCGGCGACGGGCCTCGGGAACGCGAAGTTCCTGCTCGACATCTACCACCTGTCGATGAACGGCGAGGACGTCAGCCAGGTCATCGCGGAGTACGCCGACAGGACCGGCCACGTGCAGATCGCCGACAACCCGGGCCGCGGCGCGCCGGGCACCGGCTCGCTCCCGCTGGAGCAGCTCCTCGACGAGCTGAAGAAGGCCGGTTACGACGGCTGGGTCGGCCTGGAGTACAAGGCCGGCGGCCGCCCGAGCGCCGACTCCTTCGACTGGCTGCCCGCGGACGCCCGCGCGGCGCGCTGACTTCTTCCCGTACCACCAGTTTTCGAGAGGCACCCTCACCATGAGCACCCTTACCGATTCCTCCCAGCCCACCCGCCCGGCGATTGCGTGGATCGGCCTCGGCATCATGGGCTCCCCCATGTCCGAGAACCTGATCAAGGCCGGCTACTCGGTCACCGGCTTCACGCTGGAGCAGGACAAGCTGGACCGGCTGGCCGCGGCCGGCGGCACCACCGCGGGCTCGATCGCCGAGGCCGTCAAGGACGCGGACGTCATCATCACGATGGTGCCGGCGTCGCCGCAGGTCGAGGCCATCTCCTACGGCCCCGAGGGCATCCTGGAGAACGCGAAGCAGGGCGCGCTCCTGATCGACATGTCGTCGATCACCCCGCAGACCTCGGTCGACCTGGCGAAGAACGCCGCCGAGAAGGGCATCCGCGTACTGGACGCCCCGGTGTCCGGCGGCGAGGCGGGCGCCATCGAGGCGGTCCTGTCGATCATGGTGGGCGGCGAGCAGGCAGACTTCGACGCGGCCCTCCCGATCCTCGAGGCGCTGGGCAAGACCATCGTCCTGTGCGGCCCGCACGGCTCCGGCCAGACGGTGAAGGCCGCCAACCAGCTGATCGTCGCGGTCAACATCCAGGCCTGCGCCGAGGCCGTCGTCTTCCTCGAGAAGTCCGGCGTGAACCTCCAGGCCGCCCTGGACGTCCTCAACGGCGGTCTGGCCGGCTCCACCGTCCTGACCCGCAAGAAGGACAACTTCCTGAACCGGGACTTCAAGCCGGGCTTCCGTATCGACCTGCACCACAAGGACATGGGCATCGTCACCGACGCCGCCCGCAACGTCGGTGCCGCGCTGCCGGTGGGTGCCGTGGTCGCCCAGCTGGTCGCCTCCCTGCGCGCCCAGGGCGACGGCGGCCTGGACCACTCGGCCCTGCTGCGCGCCGTCGAGCGCCTCTCGGGCCGGCCGGTGGCCTGAGCCTGGGCCTGGGCCTGGGCCTGGGCCTGGGCCTGAGCCTGAGCCTGAGCCTGAGAAGGCTCCTTCGGAGGGTCTGACCACCCTCCCCCCGACTTCCGGGCCGTGGCTGCGCTGACACCTGTCCTGTCGCGCCCAAGTGCAGCCACGGCCCGGATTCACACCCTAGATTTCAACAAACTGTTGACGTTCTGGAGGAGCGAATTTACGCTCCTGACACGCTCAACAGCCCCTGCACGGAAGGTCATCCCGCCACCAATGACGCAGCGCGTTCTTACGACCGAGTCCGGCGCCCCGGTCGCCGACAACCAGAACTCCGCCACCGCCGGCGTCGGTGGCCCGCTCCTCCTCCAGGACCAGCACCTGCTGGAGAAGCTCGCCCGCTTCAACCGTGAGCGCATCCCGGAGCGCGTCGTCCACGCGCGCGGCTCCGGCGCCTACGGCTACTTCGAGGTGACCGACGACGTCACCGGCTTCACCAAGGCCGCCTTCCTCTCCGGGGTCGGCAAGCGGACCGAGACGTTCATCCGCTTCTCGACCGTCGCCGACTCGCTCGGCGGCGCGGACGCGGTCCGTGACCCGCGCGGCTTCGCGCTGAAGTTCTACACCGAAGAGGGCAACTACGACCTCGTCGGCAACAACACCCCGGTGTTCTTCATCAAGGACCCGATCAAGTTCCCCGACTTCATCCACTCCCAGAAGCGCGACCCGTTCACGGGCAAGCAGGAGCCGGACAACGTCTGGGACTTCTGGGCCCACGCCCCCGAGGCCACGCACCAGATCACCTGGCTGATGGGCGACCGCGGCATCCCGGCCTCGTACCGCCACATGAACGGCTACGGCTCCCACACCTACCAGTGGACCAACGCCGAGGGCGAGGCCTTCTTCGTCAAGTACCACTTCAAGACGAACCAGGGCATCCGCTGCCTGTCGTCCGAGCAGGCCGCCGAGGTCGTGGGCAAGGACGCCAACAGCCACCAGACCGACCTGCTGCAGGCCATCGAGCGCGGTGTGAACCCGTCCTGGACCCTGTACGTGCAGATCATGCCGGCGGCCGAGGCGGCGGACTACCGCTTCAACCCGTTCGACCTGACCAAGGTGTGGCCGCACAGCGACTACCCGCTGCAGCGCGTCGGCCGTCTGGTCCTCGACCGGAACCCGGACAACGTCTTCGCCGAGGTCGAGCAGGCCGCGTTCTCGCCGAACAACTTCGTTCCCGGCATCGGTCCTTCGCCGGACAAGATGCTCCAGGGCCGTCTGTTCGCGTACGCGGACGCCCATCGCTACCGCCTCGGTGTGAACCACACCCAGCTGCCGGTGAACGCGCCCAGGGGGACCGTGGCCGACAACTACGGCCGCGACGGTTTCATGGCCACCCGCAACGGCTCGCGCCACGACAAGAACTACGAGCCCAACTCGCACTCCGGCCCCGCCCAGACGGACGCGGCCCTGTCGGCCCCGCTGGCCATCCACGGCTACACGGGCACGCACGCCGCCCCGGCCCACACCAAGGACGACGACTTCTTCCAGGCCGGTGAGCTCTACCGGCTGATGTCGGAGGAGGAGAAGCAGCGTCTGGTCGCGAACATCGCCGGTGGCCTGTCCCAGGTCACGCGCGACGACGTGATCGAGAAGAACCTCGCCCACTTCCACGCCGCCGACCCGGACTACGGCAAGCGCGTCGAGGAAGCGTTCCGCGCCCTGCGCGAGGACTGAGCGGCGTACTCGGCACACCGAGACCGCGTACGGGAGCCGACTGGGAGGTCTTCTTCCCGTACGCCGTCCGAACCGCCGGGCCCGGATGAGGGGTGGCCCGCGGCAAGGACAGCGCGAGGACCGCGGCGGCGAGCGAGCCAGTGCGGTGGTACGGGCCGTCCGGCCCCCTTCTTGACCTGAAGGAAGGCCAGGCCGGAAGCCCATCGCCCCCGCCGCGGTCCCAGCAGCACCTCCCGCCGGACTCCGTCCGTCGGATCGGGGGGGTATGACAACCCAAAGACTCCGCCCGGCGGCGCGAACGTCCTGTCGCGCCAGCCTCGCACCGTCGGGCGGCAACAACGTCACAGCCCCACAGCCTGACGGCTCCACCAGCCAGGGCTCACAGTGCGGTTTACGGTCCCGCACTGCGTTCCCGAGCGATCAGCCGGTGACCTTCGCACAGAGGTCACCGGCTGATCGTGTCTCTGGTCATGGGACCGTCACAGAACAAGGCCGGCGCAATGTGCACCCACTGTCTGATCCCGGCAAGCAGACCTTCCAACGCGCCGAGCTCCGCCCCGCTGGGCGGGAGCGGAGCCCCTCGGCTACAGACCACCACCCTGGCGGCCTCAGCTCGCTGCGAGCAGATCCGCGGCCCTTTCTCCTATGACGATGGCGGGGGCGTTGGTGTGGCCGCGGATGATCGTCGGCATGATCGACGCGTCCGCGACCCGTAGGCGCTCCACGCCTCGTACGCGGAGTTGCGGATCCACGACGGAGGCGTCGTCGCGGCCCATCCGTGCCGTTCCCACGGGGTGGTAGAGGGTGTGAGCGTGATCGGTCAGCGCGAGCGCGTCACGCCGGTCACGGGGCAGGTGCTCGGCCCCCGCGGGCATGAGGAAGCGGCCCGACGACAGCCCGCGGGCGGTGAGCCGGTCGATGATCTGCTCGCAGACGTCGAGCCCTGCCAGCAGGGCCGCGCGGTCGGTCCCGTCCGTGTCCGTGAGGTAGCGCGGGTCGATGACCGGCTTGTCGAGCGGGTCCGGCGAGGCGAGGGTGATCGATCCGGTGCTCCGGGGCCGGAGAAGGATCGCGCCCACCGTCACACCGTGTCCTGGCGGCTTGACGAGACCCTCACCGAGGAACGGCACCGGGGCGAAGATGATTTCGATGTCGGGGAGTTCGAAGTCGGGCCGGCTGCGGACGAATCCGTATGCCTCGCCGACGTTCGAGGTGAGCATTCCCCGGCGGCGCGCAAGGTAGTTCAGGATCTCTACGGGCCGCTCGGCCGAGAACAGTGTGTTGTCCGGGACGTCGACGGCGAGCCCGGAGATGAGGTGGTCGGTGAGGTTGGCGCCGACCTCGGGGGCGTCCACGAGGACGTCGATCCCCCGTTCGCGCAGGTGAGTGGCGTCGCCGATGCCGGAGAGCATGAGCAGTTGCGGGGTGTTGACCGCGCCGCCGCTGAGGACGACCTCACGGCGTGCCAGCACCTTGCGCGTGACGCCGCCCGTGACGTACTCGACGCCCACCGCCCGGCGCCCGTCGAAGAGGACGCGGGTGGCCTGTGCGTTCGTGATGACGTGCAGGTTCGAGCGGCTGCGGGCGGGTTTGAGATAGCCGTCAGCAGTGCTGAACCGCGCGCCGCGTCGCTGGCTCACCATGGTCTGCGAAAACCCCATGGGCGTGGCCGTGTTGGCGGGCTCGACGGCATGGCCGAGTTCCTGGACGGCGTCGAGGAAAGCGGCCGTGTGCGGGTTCGGGTTGCGCTGCGGCTCGATGTTCATGGGGCCGGAGCGTCCGTGGTCCGGGTCGGTGGCCCCCGTGATCCTCTCCATACGGCGGAAGTAGGGCAGAAGGCCTTTCCACGACCAGTCGGGGCCGCAGAGGTCGCCCCACTCGTCGTAGTCGGCGGCGAACCCGCGCACCCACATCATGGCGTTGATCGAGGAGCAGCCGCCGAGCATCCGGCCCCTGGGCCAGTAGATGCTGCGCCCGGAGAGTCCGGACTGCGGGGCTGTCGAGTAGTCCCAGTCGAGTTCGGTCTTGAAGAGCTGGGAGAAGGCGGCGGGGATGTGGATGGCTGCCTTCTTGTCCGGGCCGCCCGCCTCCAGGAGGGCGACCGAGGCCGTGCTCTTCCCGGTCAGCCGGCCGGCGAGCGCGGCTCCGGCCGAGCCGGCTCCGACGACGACGTAGTCGACGCTGTCGGGCAACGCGCTCATCGGGTCACCTCGATCGCGCCGTCGTCCGTGGTACCCGCGTCCCGGAGTTCTCGCTTGAGGATCTTGCCGGTGGCGTTGGTGGGCAGGACGTCGAAGAACTCCACCAGGCGGGGGTATTTGTAGCCCGCCATCTCCTCCTTGCACCAGGCGATGAGTTCCTCCTCGGAGAGCTCCGCGCCCGGGGCGAGGACGATGCAGGCCTTGATCTCCTCGCCGTGGCTGTCGTGGGGCACGCCGATGACCGCGGCCATGCTCACGGCGGGATGGGTGAGCAGGACCTCCTCGATCTCCCGGGGGTACACGTTGAAGCCGCCGCGGATGATCATGTCCTTGGCGCGGTCGACGATGTAGTACCAGCCGTCGGCGTCCCGGCGGGCCAGGTCGCCGGTGCGGAACCAGCCGTTGCGGATCACCTCGGCGGTCGCCTCGGGCCGGTTGTAGTAGCCCTTCATGATGTTGTGCCCGCGGATGACGATCTCACCGACCGCGTCGGGGTCCTGGACGGGGGACCAGTCATCGCCGACCAGGTCCACCTCCACGCCCCAGACCGGACGTCCGATGGAGCCGGGCCGCACCTTCTCGCCGCGCGGCGAGAACGTGGCCACCGGGCTGGTCTCCGACAGGCCGTACCCCTCCAGGATGGTGACGCCGAACCGCTCGGCGAACCGGCGGTGGATCTCGACCGGCAGCGCCGAGCCCCCCGAACCGGCCATCCGCAGATTCTTCGCGATCCGTGGCAGGTCCACATCGGACGCATCCGCTTCGAGCAGGGCCCAGTACATCGTGGGGACGCCCGCGAAGAAGGTGACGGCATGACGCTGCATCAGGGCGAGGGCCGAGCGGGCGTCGAAGCGCGGCAGCAGCACCAGGGTCGCCCCCGCCGCGAGACCGGCGTTCATCTGGACGACCTGACCGAAGGAGTGGAACAGCGGCAGGGTGATCAGATGCACGTCGTGCTCGACCTCGCCGAAGATCTTGTGGCAGATCAGCACGTTCATCGTCACGTTGGCGTGGGAGAGTTCGGCGCCCTTGGGCCGGCCCGTGGTGCCCGAGGTGTAGAGGATGACCGCGGTGTCACCGGCCTCGGTGACGGCCGTCTCGAACTCGGCGCCCTGGCCCGCCAGTGCCGCCGTCAGCGTCTGGGCGCCCTCGATCGGGGAGTCATCGGTGGGGGCTGCGGTCATGAGGAAGAAGTGCTCGCAGCCCGGCGCCTCGCCGAATCCGGACCACCCCTCCTGCCCCATCGGGAGCTCGGCGCTGCCCTCGAAGCAGAAGTAGGCCTTAGCCCCGGAGTCGGCCAGGTGGTACGCGACCTCGCGGCCCTTGAGCAGCACGTTGAGCGGGACGACGACCGCGCCGGCCTTGAGGATGCCGTAGTACACGATCGGGAACCACGGCAGGTTCGGGCACGACAGCGCGACCTTGTCGCCGGGCTCGATGCCGCGTGAGCGCAGCAGGTTGGCCACGCGGCGGGCGGCGGCGTCCAGTTCCGCGTAGGTCAGCTGCTGGTCGCCAAGGACGACCGCGGCGCGGCCAGGCACGGCACGGGCGCTGTTCTCGAGCATGACGGCGAGATTGAGCATGGGAACTCCGTAGGTGAGGTGGCGGGATCAGCCGCGCAGGGCGGAGGAGAAGATGACGGGCAGTTCCGCAGGCTCGGCGCCGCGGTGAAGCGGGTGACGCGCTCCACGGTGGTCCCCGCTCCGTACGCCTCTGCGAGGATCAGGCCCGCGTCCGGTGGGACGGGACGACGGCACGTCGTCAAACGGTGCTTCGTCAAGCGGACAGCCGGCGCGCGTCGCGTTCCGGGTCGATCAGCGTGACGGCGGCGGTCCCGCCCAGCAGGAGCAGGGCACCGGTGATCAGGACGGCGTACCGGTAGCCCCCTGCCCCGTGTGTGTCCACGAGGTGCCCGATCAGCGTCGGTGCGATCAGACCGGCGGTGGTCACCACGGCGTTCATGATTCCCAGAGCGCCGCCGCGGCGATCGGCCGGGGCCACCTCCGCGACGGTGGTCACGGCGACGGTGCCCATCGCTCCGGAGAGCGCGACTCCGGCGACTATGAGCAGGACGGTCACGGCACCGGCCGGGGCCGACGGCAGGGCCAGGCACGCCGCGGCGCCGATGATCAGAAGGATGCCGCCGACCCTGCCGCGGGCCCACCGGCTCGCGGTCCCGCGGCGCAGCAGCCATCCGGTCAGGCCCGCCTGACCGAGCACCACGACGCCGCTCAGACCCCAGACCAGCATCAGCAGCCGGGTGGCCCCGGCCGAGGAGTAGCCCAGCCCGTCCTGGAGGTAGGAGGGGAGCCAGACC
This sequence comes from Streptomyces sp. NPDC001514, assembly GCF_053597075.1. Lineage (NCBI taxonomy): Bacteria > Bacillati > Actinomycetota > Actinomycetes > Kitasatosporales > Streptomycetaceae > Streptomyces > Streptomyces sp. NPDC001514. Next base: position 121,100 of record NZ_JBSFHO010000003.1, on the reverse strand, counting down.
AGGGCGAAGGCGATCACCCAGTAGGTGCCGAAGTAGGCGATCGTGGCACCGATCCAGGTCCGGGTCGCGAGGATCCGGCGATACGACATCCTGCGCTGGGCCTGGCCCGTCCCGGTTCCGGCCCCCTCACCCGTCCCGTCGCCGGAGCCGGCCGAGGCCGGGGAGCCGTTGTCCGACGTGGCCGCGTACGGTCCCTCTCCTCCGAGAGGGATCCACAACAGCGCCCACACCACACCGGCGACCGCCACCACGGCGACGGCCGAGCGCCAGCCGTGATGGTGGATCACCCACGTCAGTACGGGAGCGGCGACCAGGACTCCCAGGGTGACCCCCAGCACGATCAGCGCCCCGGGCAGGTTGCGCCGGTGGTTGGGGAACCAGGACAGGGTGGCCTGCTGGGCGACGGGGAACGCGGGCCCCTCGGCAGCGCCGAGGAGAACACGCGAGGCGATCAGCACCGCAAGCCCTCCGCCCACGGCCAGAGGAGCCTGGGCGACGGACCACAGCACGGCCATCACCAGCAGCAGCCACTTCGGCCGTATGCGGTCGGCGAGCAACCCCACCGCAGCCCCGGAAAGCGAGAACAGCAGGAAGAAGGCGCTGCTGGCGAGCCCGAAGGCCGACGCGGACAGGCCGAGATCCTTGCGGATCGGGTCGGCCGCCAGACCGAGCACGGACTTGTCGGCGAAGTTGATCATCATGAAGACGACGAGCAGCGCGGTGACGATCCACGCACGGCGTCTCGATCTGTTCGTCGGCGTCGGGAGGCCGGCGGGCACAGCGGGTGCGACATCGGTGTCGGTCACAAGGGCTCCGCGGAGACTGGAAGGGGAGGGGAGGTCCGGTGCTGGTTCAGGAGAGCGGGACGCCGACGATCGAGATGCGCTCCATGACACGGCGCTGCGGGAAGTAGTCGTTGATCGCGTAGTGCTGGGTGGCGATGTTGTCCCAGATCGCGACGGAGCCCGGCTGCCAGCGGAAACGCACCTGGTACTCGGGGATGCGGGCCTGGAGGACGAGCTCGCCGAGCAGGTCACGGCTTTCGGTGTCCGACAGCCCGACGATCCGGGTGGTGAAGGGCTCGTTGACGTAGAGCAGCTTGCGGCCGGTGCGCGGGTGGCGGACGACCACCGGGTGCTCGACGGCCGGCAGGTTCTCGCGGTGCGCGGCGATCTGCTCGTCCGTCATCGCCGCCCCCCAGCTGGGCACCCAGTCGTGCACTGCGGTGAGCCCCTCGATCCGGGTCTTCATGACCTCGGAGAGGTTGTCGTACGCGGCCGCCATGTCCGCCCACATGGTGTCGCCGCCCGCGGATGGGACCTCAACAGCACGCAGGACCGAGCCGAGTGCCGGCGCAGCCATGAACGAGTGGTCGCTGTGCCAGATGTTCTCGTTGCCGACGGCCATGGCGTCCTTGGCCAGGCGGGAGACGCCGACCGTGTCGCCCTTGGGGAAGAAGGGATTGGGCTCCGGGGCGCCCCACAGGCCCGCGAACGCGAGCTGGGACTGGGCGTCGAAGTCATGCTGGTCGCGGAAGAAGAGCACCTTCCACTCCAGCAGGGCCTGCCTGATCTCGTCCGCGAGGTCCTCGTCGATCGGGAGCGAGAGGTCGACACCGTCGATCTCGGCGCCGATGTGCGGAGTGAGCGGGCAGACGTCCAGGAGGTGATAGTCGGGCTGGGTCCCGCCGGGCGCGATGCGCTCGAGCGTGCGCTTTCCGTAGTGCATCAACGGCTTGTCGAGCGCGGGGGCGGGGGCGGTGACGACACTGTCCATGGGTCCTCCGTAACGGGGAGCCGGAAAATCGTTACCGGAAGTATTGTTATTAGGGTGTGGGGAGGCAAGGGTTTGGCGGCATCAAAAATGGAGCCGGAAATCCGGGCGGAAGACCGCTCAGGCAGTTGGGCAGACCGCGCTGCTGACGAGGTCCACCAGCGTGTCCACCAGCGCGGCTTCGGGCATCTCCTGCTCGACGATCAGCCGGAAGAGCAGCGGGGCGGCCACCAGGGTGGCCGCGGCCCGTACGTCGGTGTCGGGGCGCACATCACCGCGGGCGATGCCGCGCTCGAGGATGTTCCTGGTCTCGCTGGTGATCCGCTCGGTGTACTGCGCGTACTGGCTGCGGGGAGCGCCCGCCTCGGCCGCCGCACCGATCATGCCCGCGATCAGACGGTCCGATCCCGGCAGGCGGTACGCCTCCAGACGTGCCATGAGCACGACACGGAGCTCGGCGCGGAAGTCGCCCAGATCAGGCACCGACAGGGGGCCGATGCGGGTCTCGGCAGCGGCGATGATCAGGTCCTGCTTGGTGGGCCAGCGCCGATAGATGGCGGGCTTGCTCACCCCCGCCCGGGCGGCAACGGCGTCCATCGTGACCGCCTGCATGCCCTGCTCGGTGACCAGCTCGACGACCGCGTTCAGGACCGCCCCGGTGACCCGCTCCTCCCGCGGCCGCCCCGGCCCCCGCTCCGCCCCACGCGACTGTGTACCCACCATGCGCAGAGCCTACGATCTCGCCGGACTACGTCGGACCGTGGGTTCGCGCGGCGCCACTGCCGCTCACGTTCTCCACGTGGCGCAGCACAGTCAACCGGTGCCTGGCGCCGTGAAAGCTCGCGTTCGGCGATCATGCAGGTCTCCTGCATACGAGGGACCGCCGGTGGTCCGCGGGGGCTGGTTCTCAGGCGAGGACGTTCACGGCTCGGGCGATCACGAGTCCGAGGATGATCAGGGAGACGAGGGACTGGACTGCCATGACGATCTTGGCCCACGGGGCCAGCGGCATGACGTCGGTGGGGCTGAAGGCAGTGGAGTTGGTGAATCCGAGGTAGAGGTAGTCGATGTAGTGGGGGCGCCAGTGCGTGGCGTTCAGTTCGGGGCTGAGGTGTTGGGGAAAGGCGAGCGCGGGGGTGGCGGGCATGTGATGGGCTCGGGCCGCTGCTCCGCCGCCGTCGAGTTCGAAGTACAGCAGGGAGAAGGCGAGGACGATGGAGGCCCAGACGCTGCCGCCGGCCTGCAGCAGGCCGACGGCGGAGTTGGTCTCGGGCCCGCCGGTGACGAGGTCGTCGACCAGCCGGACGGTCGACCAGATGGCGCTGACTGCCAGCACGCCGACCAGGGCAATCGATACTGCGCGCAGGACGGCCGAGCGGCGGTTGATCCGACCCGGGTCGCCCGCGATCAGCGCCACCAGGAGCAGTCCTTCGACAAGGGGGAGCAGCCAGCGGGGCCCCAGGCGCAGGTCGTCGGGCAGCAGCAGGGTCAGCACCATGGCAGCGATGACGGCTCCGGCCATCGGCCAGCGGGCCTCACCGAACGCTGCCTGCTGCGGCTCCGGCTCGTGCGGATTGCTCGGACCGTAGGCATCGGCGGGGTGATGTCCGGTCATGTTCGGCTGCTGCGTGGGTTCGGGGCGCGGGTGCTTGCCTGCGGCTGCTCCGGCCACACCCCACAGAGTGCCGTCACTACAGAGGCGGCGCGCCGGCCCGCCGGGTCGACACGCCCCGTGCCGGGTCCTGTGGCGGGATCGACGAAAGCCGCGACCGCCCACCTGGTAGCGCCGTCAGGCCAGCGGGTCAAGGCCTCGTTCGGCATTCCATCACCCCAGTCTCCTCAGGGGGCCGGGCGGCACCGCCCGCTTTGTCACCGAACGTACCTCGAAGCCGCGCGAGGACACTTCCTGCCGGATGCGCGTGTCCGTATCCGGCCGACACAGGGCGGGAACGCTAGGTCGCTCGGGTCGCCGCTGTCCGCCCGCGACGCGACCCCCGGTCACCAGCCCGGGGCTGCCGTCGGCCCGAGACTGATCGAATGCGGGAATGTGACGGGTCAGGGGCGCTCGAAGAACTGGAACACGCCTCCGACGGAGAAGCACAGTGCTCCCGTGAGCGTTCCCCAGTTGGCGATGTCGACGTTCACAACGCTTCCGGTCGTGGGACGCGTGAAGGCAGCCAGTGCCGAACCCAGGAAGAGAACGGATCCGAGCTGGTTGATCGCGACGATCCACCAGCCCAGGTCTCGGGGACGGATGCCTGGCCGGCCATGGCAGACCTCGACCAGTGCGAGGTGCCCCGAGATCAGGAACAGGATGCACCCGACCATGTCGGGGGCCCAGATCAGCCTGTTCACCTGCTGGACCGAGAGCCCCTGCAGCAAAGAATTCAGCAGGTTGATACCGAACACGAGCGTTCCCACGAACAGCAGGAAGGTACTGAGCCAGTCGATCCGAGTGGGCTCGTAGCTCCACCATCTCCAGCTCCGTGCGGCCAGCGCACCAGCTCCACTGTCCCGGCGCGGAGCGTTGATCGCCTGGAGCAGTGAGGCGTAGCCGCCGGTGTTGAAGAACAGGCCGCCGACGAAATAGATCCAGGCGCTCGTCGCGTCGCCCGAGCCGAACTGAGCGGTCCCGGCCCCGAGAGCGAAAAGGGCACCGCCGACTGTGAACGCACCCGCGGCAATGGCATTCAGTCTGCGCAGACGGCCAACCGACACGCTGTCTGCTCTTCGGGAACGGGGCTCCAGCTCGCCCTCGGCCCGCACGGTGAGCAGGCCACGCTTGCGCGCGAGGCGTGACTCCCAGACCGCAGTGCCCCCATCCAGTAGGCGCCAGGTCAGCCGGGTTGTGAACGGCCCGGCGCCCTCCGCGTGCTCCTCAGTTCGGCTCACCTGCCGATCTTAGCCCTCTGGTGTGGAAAATCCCTTTTGCGAGACCCGTGAGCGCGAGATGGCAAGAAGGGTCTCCCAGCCGTCGAAGACCTCGGCAGCCGCGGCGAGAGCGGCGGGGACCAAACCGGCATTGAACACCACCGCTGAGACACGACCGTTCCTGACAGCCCGGGCGGCACTCGGGCTGTCCGCGGTCCCTCGGGCGCTACCTCGGGATCAGAGGGACCGCGCGATGAGTTCCTTCATGATTTCGTTGGCGCCGCCGTATATCTTCTGGCCGCGGGCGTCGGCGTAGAGCCGGGCGATGGGGAACTCGCGCATGTAGCCGTTCCCGCCGAAGAGTTGCAGGCAGCGGTCGATCACCGTCAGCTGGGTGTCCGTGAGCCACCACTTGGCCATGGAGGCGGTGGCGGTGTCCAGCTCGCCCTTCAGATGGCGTTCGATGGCACTGTCGACGAAGACCCGGGCGGCGTGCACGAGGGTGGCGCACTCGGCCAGTTCGAACCGTACGTGCTGCAGGTCGAAGAGGGGGCCGCCGAAGGCGCGCCGCTCCTTGGTGTACGTCACGGCCTCCACGAGGGCCCGCTCCATCGCGGCGACGGCCACCACGCCGAGCAGCAGCCGCTCCTGCGGAAGTTGCTGCATCAGCATCGCGAAGCCCGCGCCCTCCTTGCCGAGCAGCCGGTCGGCCGGGATGCGGACGTCGTCGAAGAACAGCTCGCTGGTGTCCTGCGCGTGCATGCCGAGCTTCTTGAGCACGCGACCGCGCTGGAAGCCCGGGGCGTCGGCGGTCTCAAGGACGAGCAGGGAGACTCCCTGCGCGCCGGCGGCCGGATCGGTCTTGGCAGCGACGATGATCAGATCGGCGGTGCCGCCGTTGCTGATGAACGTCTTGGAGCCGTTGAGGACGTAGTGGTCGCCGTCGCGGACCGCGCGGGTGGACATCTCCTTGAGGTCCGAGCCGGCGCCCGGCTCGGTCATCGCTATTGCCCCGACGAGTTCGCCCGAGGCCATACCGGGAAGCCAGCGCCGCTTCTGCTCCGCGGTGCCGTAGGCGAGCAGGTAGTGGGCCACCATGCCGCTGTGGACGATGAGTCCGAGGCCGGTGTCCGTGGCACGGACCTGTTCGCTGAGGACGACGATGTCATGGGCCAGGGTGCCGCCTCCGCCGCCGTACTCCTCGGGGATGGAGCAGCACAGGAGCCCCAGCCCACCGGCCTTGGTCCACACGTCGCGGTCCACGTGCTGCTGTTCGTCGAAGCGGTCGAGGTGCGGGACGACTTCCTTGGCGAAGAAGCGTGCTGCCAGTTCGGTCAGGGACTCGACGTCCTGGTCGAGCCAGGGGGAACGGTAGCTGTCGGTCATCGTCGTCACCCCTGGAATCCGCCGGCGCAGACCAGGGTCTGTCCGCTGATGTAGTCCGACTCCGGCGTGCACAGCAGGTACACGGCGCCGGCGGCCTCCTCGGGTGTGCCGGTCCTGCCGAGAGGGATTTGTTGTTGCGCGGCCTGGAGCAGGCCGGGGTTGACGCCCACCTTGATCTGCCGGCCGGCCACGTCGATCGTGGTGTCGGCGGCGGTGGACTCGGTGAGCCGGGTGGCGATCAGCCCGAAGGCCACGGTGTTGGCGGTGACGTTGTAGCGGCCCCACTCCTTGGCCATGGTCTTGGTCAGACCGATGATCCCGGCCTTGGCAGCGGCGTAACCGGCCTGCCCGGGATTGCCGACCAGACCCGCGATGGAGGAGACGTTGACGACCTTGCGGCAGACGGAGATCCCCTCGGCGCGCTCCTGCTTGACCGCGGCGCTGATCACCGGCTGGGCCGCGCGCAGGATCCGGAACGGGGCGGAGAGGTGGACGTCCAGCATGGCGTGCCACTGCTCGTCGGTCGTCTTCTGGACGACGTTGTCCCAGGTGTAGCCGGCGTTGTTGACGATGATGTGCAGCCCGCCGAAGGTGTTGGCCGCGGCGGCGACGAAGTCCTCCGCGAAGTCCGGGTCGGTGACGCTGCCGATGGCTGCGGTCGCCCGCCCGCCGGCGGCGGTGATCTCGTCGACCGTCTCCTTCGCGGGTGCCTCGTCGAGGTCGTTGACGACCACGGCGGCGCCCTCGCGGGCGAGCTTCAGTGCGATCTGCCGGCCGATGCCCCGGCCGGAGCCGGAGACAAGTGCGACTTTGCCGTCCAGGTTGCCCATGGTGGATCTTTCCTCAGGTGTCAGGGGGGTGGGGGTGGGGGTGCGATCTCGGCGTTGCCGAGGAGGGTGACGGTGCCGTCCGCGAGCGAGACCGTCAGGTCGAGGTGGGCGCGGATCTCGCCGTCCGCCTCGTCGATGCGGGTGACCCGGCCGGAGCAGGTGGGCCGGGCACCGACCGGAGTGATGGCCGCGAAGCGCACGCCGAAGGAGCGGATGTTCTCCTGCGGGGCCCAGTTGGTCGGCCGGGGGCGGCTCGGTGAAGTCAGGAAGGGCAGGAAGGGTGGGACGGCGAGCGCGAGCCGGTGAACCGGCCGCCGAGCGGTCCTCCGGCTCGGTTGGTGCCGTCGGTCGAGTCGGCTCAGGCCACTGCGTCGGCTCAGTCGGTTACGTCGGTTACATCGGTTACGTCCGCGAAAGATCCGTGGCGGCCTGCGCCTCCCGCGAACCGGTCGGCGCCGGCCTGGGTCTCACCTGCGGTCAGCGGGACCATGCCGTGCCGGTACTCGACGGCCAGGGCGTCCGCCTCGCTCAGACCGTGCTGCTCGCGTACGGAGAGCCGGTCGTGGCGCAGGCACAGCTGCGGGAAGGCGGCGATCTCGCGCGCGAGTCGCTCGGCCGCGTTGCGGGCGTCGCCGACCGGGACGAGCCGGTTGGCGAGCCCGATGTCGTACGCCTCGGCGGCCGGGACGGGCCGGCCCGTGAGGATCAGGTCCATGGCGCGGCTCTCGCCGATCAGGCGTGGCAGCCGTACCGTGCCGCCATCGATCAGGGGCACGCCCCAGCGACGGCAGAAGACCCCGAAGACGGCGTCTTCCTCGGCGACTCGCAGATCGCACCAGAGGGCCAGCTCGAGTCCGCCGGCCACCGCGTGTCCGGCGATCGCCGCGATCACGGGCTTGCTCAGCCGCATCCGGGTGGGGCCCATCGGCCCGTCGCCCTCGTCCACCACCTTGTTGCCGCGCTCGGTGCCGACGGCCTTGAGGTCGGCGCCGGCACAGAAGGTGCCGCCCTCGCCCCACAGCACGGCAACGGCCGCGTCCGGATCGGAGTCGAACTCCCGAAAGACATCCGCAAGCTGGGCTGCAGTCGGGCCGTCGACGGCGTTGCGGACCTCGGGCCGACTGAGGATGACCGTCCACACGGGGCCGTCGCGCTCGACCCGGACAGGCGTCTCGATCCGGACAGGGGTCTTACTCATCGTTGTCCCTCCCACAGGGGTCACGTAGGGCCCGGCACAGGAACTTGCCCACCGGCACATGCGCCGACCGGTCGAGGGCCTCTTCGACCTCCACGCAAGTGAGGCTTCAGTCTTCGAAACGAACGCCAGTACGTCCCGCGAAGCGTGCGGCGCCTCGGCGGACGGTCTACGGCAGGCACAGGAGGCACGCTAAACCCTGAACATACAGTCCGTCCAGACGGTATGTTCGCCGATCTTCCGTACCGTACGCTCGCCCCATGCCTCCCACTCGACGCACCCAGCAGGAACGCCGGGAGGAGACCCGGCAACGTCTCCTCGACGCCACCATCGACTGCCTGGTCGAGTACGGCTTCGCCCACACCACCACCCAGCGGGTACAGGAGCGGGCCGGAGTCTCGCGAGGCGCCCTGCTGCACCACTTCGCCTCCAAGGCCGACCTGCTGGCCGCCGCCACCCACCACGTCGCCGAACTCCGCCTCGCACACATCCGCACCGAGACGAGCGGCGGCACACAGAGCCCCGAGAAGGGGCTCGCCCTGCTCCGCGCCGCCATGTCCGGCCCGCACTTCCTCGCCGGGCTCGAGCTGTGGCTGGCCGCCCGTACCGACCCCGACCTCAAGGCGGCCCTGCTGCCCGCGGAACGGGAGGTGGGTGCGGCCCAACGCGCCGTTATCTCCGACATCCTCGGACCGGACGTCACGGCTCGCGAGGACTTCGCCCTGCTCTGCGAATCGCTCCTCGTACTCCACCGGGGCCTCGCACTCACCAGCGTGCTCCGCGAGGACCCGGCCTTCGACGACGAGCTGCTCCGCCTGTGGGCGCTGCGCTTCCTGGGCAAAGCTCAGCCGTGAGCCCGGTGCGCCCGGCCACCAGGACGCAGTAAACAGTGCGCGCGAGTGTGTCACGTACGGGCAAATTATTGGCCTCAGAGGGCAAAGCCGACCTTCGGGCCCTCGGCAATGGCGGTGAGCGGCGCCACTCCCCCACCCCACCACCATCAGGGCTCAGGCCGTTGATGAACCATCGACATGCCGCACGAGGTTGAGTCCCGCACCGCCGGGGCGCCACCACCGCGCCGGCCGAGCCCGACGGGTCGCCGCAGCCGCTCCAGCGCCAGTCGGTGGCGTGGCAGATGAACAGGACCGTGTGGTCGAGCCGCGCTGAGCCGGCCGGCTTGTCTCGACGAACAGCTCGCCCACGCCACCCTTGCCGCCGCCGTCGGTGAAGCGGTAGCGCAGGGTGTGTCTGCCGGGGGACGGCTGATCGGGGCCGGTGATCTCGTAGTAGTGCTCGCGGTCCACCCAGCTGTAGCGGAATGCAGGGCGCCCTCGCGCAGGTACCGCGCCAGCCGCTGAGCGCGGCCGCCCCGGCAGTGTGCACCAGCAACATGGACGTCCTCCCCGCGGGGACGGAGGTCGAGCGGGAGGCGGGTGGGGCCAGGCCCGCACCCACGGCCGTCCACCGCCCCTGGCATGCCGTGGACCGCCGTGGGTGCCGCGGCTCTTGCCGCGCTGGAGGGCGGACTGGTGCTGTACCGCAGGCCAACTCAGCCTTGCGCAGTGCGGGTTCGCCGTGACGGACGCCAGCCCGCCAGCATGCTCCGTAGTGGAGCACGACCGCTTCGCGGATGGGAAGCCATACGGCGACATGTTCGCCGCGGGGCGCGGATGCGGCTGCTGCTGACGATCGAGTCCCCGGGTCAAGAATCTGGTTACGGTCCCGCACTGCGTGTTGGCGGTTCGGGCAGCCAGTCACGAGCCGGGTTGTACTCCAGCCATCGGCTTTGCCCTGCTTCCGCGGCGCAGACGGCGCTGAGGCTGTTCAGCCCGGGGTGCCCGTTTCCGGTGCGCCACAGCAGCGACCAGGCGTACAGCGGTGTGGGATTGACCAGCGGGACGGAGCGCAGCCCGGGGACCTCCGGCAGGGGCACGTCGGCGGGCAGCAGCGAAAAGCGGTTCGGGTCTTCCGCCACCTCGGCGAGGAAGTGGACGAGCCCCAGGTTGACGCCCGCGGCCCTGTTCTGGATGTCGAATCGGTCGGCGAACTGGTGCAGGAAGTCGAGCCGGTCCAGCGCACCGGGTGACCACAGCACGCTGCCGCGCAGCTGGTCCGGCCGCAGTGCCGGCTCGGCTGCGAGCGGGTGGTCCGCACTCAGTACGGCGTCCACCGGTTCGAGGCGGACGAGGCGGTGTGCCAACCCTGCGCGCAGCGGGGGGTGGACCCGGCCGAAGGCCGCGTCGATGTCGCCGTGCATCAGTGCATCCGTCACCGACGGCAGGTCGCGCCCGTGCCCCAACACCAACTCCCCAGCCCGTCCGGCGACCTGGGCCAGCGTCCGCATCGGCGCGTAGAGGTGCCCCCAAACGTCCACGCGCAGCGGACGGTCCTTCCCGACCGCCGCCACGACCGCGGCGTCGGCGGCGGCCACGGTGTGCCGGGCTGGTTGGAGAAAACGCTGTCCGGCCTCGGTGAGGCGTACCCCGGTGCCGCCGCGCTGGAACAGTGCGATGCCGAGCAGGGATTCCAGCCGCGCGATCCGCTTGGACAGCGCCTGCTGGGAGATGGCGAGCGTCCCGGCCGCCCGCCCGAAGTGCAGTTCCTCGGCTGCGCGAACGAAGGCGCGTACCTGCGCGACGTCGAGATCCATGCCTCCCACCATAGGTGACAACCGAAGGTTGTCGGTCGTGCCGGTTCGTTGTTGGATCGCGGGGTGGCTGCGGAGGTTGCATCCTCAGCATGCAAAGACTGATTCCCACGGGGGAAGCCGCGCGTCCGGTCGAGTTCGCCGAGGTTCCCCAGCCCGTCCCGGAGCCCGATGAGGCAATGATCAAGGTCGAGGCGTTCGCGCCGAACCGGGGCGAGACGTTCCTCCTCGAACACCCCCGGCCGGGGCTGCTGCCCGGCAAGGACATCGCGGGGTTCGTCGTGCAGGCCGCCGCGGACGGCTCGGGCCCCGGCATCGGCACCCGCGTGGTCGGGCATCCGGCGCAGGGCGGCTGGGCCGAGTACGCCGCCGTGCCCACTGACTCTCTCGCGGTGCTCCCGGACAGCATCGACAGCGTACGGGCGGCAGCCCTGCCCCTGGCCGGGATCACCGCCCTCCGGCTGCTGGGGGCCTCCCAGTGGGCCCCGGAGCGACGTGAGGCGTACGCCAACGACCTCAGGGACGATCGGTCGCTGATCGCCGTCACCGGCAGCTCCAACCGGTCCAAAGCTGACCAGGATCCAGCCAAGTGGCTGCCCCGCCCCGGCTGTCGAGGCCACATGCCGGTACGGCTCCGGGTGGACGGCAACGAAGCTCAACCGATCGCTGAAGCGGACAACGGCGCGGCCGACAACATCCTGCGCAGCTTCTACGGCAACAACCGCATCATCGACGGCCCAGATGAGGACGTCTCCCTGCCAATCCCGCCGAGGTGTACACCGGCGCCGCCGGTTTGTACAGGCACCAGAAGCACATCCGTAGCCGCGGGGGCAATGAGGGCGCGTGGATGGAGGAGGTCCGTGCCGGGTACCGGATGCTACTGCCGCTGGCTACCCCAGAGGTGTGGGAGAACGACACCGTACGTGTCGCAGAGGCCTCCGATGAGCAGGCGGTTGGTCGTACGCACCGGGTGACGGCGCTTGGTGAGATCTCCTCGTTCCCTGTGCTGCGGACCGTGTGGCCGGAGGAGCGACCGGAAGCCGGTCACTGTATGAACGGCGGTACCTTCACGACGCCGGGTGGGGCGGCATGCTCGCGCGCGCCCAGCGAGGGACCGGCTCACGGGTACCGACGGGGACAGACCTGCGGCGCCGGCCGGTGCGGTGGCACGAAGACGGCGCCGGCTTGGAGGGAGGCCCCGGACTCAGGTCTGCGGCGTTTGTCGGGCTCACTGGATCGGGGAGTCGCGCGGGGGGAGTTGGATGGTGCGCTCCCGGTCGACGGATTCGACGCCGTCGACCGCCTCCAGGGCTGGTATCCGGTCCTCCGCGACGGTGCCGGAGAGCGTGCCGAGGAGCGGTTGCTCGCCCGTGACCGTCAGCCCGGCCCGCCGCAAGGCCTCGACCACTTCCGCGAACCGGTCGGGATCGACCGCGAGGATGACCCCGACCGGCGCGGAATGGGAAGACTCGCTCACGGCGCCTGGAGCAGACCCGAGCCGATGTCCCCGACGGGCTGCGTCAGCGGGAACGCACCGGACAGCAGACTGGCCTTGAGGTCGGCCGCGGAAGCGTTGGGGTTCCCCTGGGCGAGCAGTGCGAGGACACCCGCGACGTGTGGCGTGGCCATGCTGGTGCCGCTCAAGCTCTGGTACCCGCCGCCAGGGGCGGCCGAGCGCACGTCCCTGCCGGGCGCGGCGATGTTGATCTCGCCGCCCTGGCCGTTGATGCCGCCGTTGGAGAAGAACGACGGCGTGAGTGCCTTGTCGAGCGCGCTCACCGCGACGATGGAGGGGCAGTTGGCGGGCCGGCTGACGGGCTCGATGCGCGGGGGCCGACCGCTGTCGTTGCCCGCGGCAGCGACGATCACCGTCCCGCGCTCGAGCGCGCGTTGGGCCAGCTTCTCGTAGGTCTGCGGGAAGAGCTCACCCGGTCGGACCCGAGCACCGAGCGACATGGAGATCACCCGCGCGCCGCGGGCGACGGCCCAGGCCATGCCTGCCAGGATCTGGCCGTCGGGGCCGCTGCCCGCGTTGCTGAGCACCTTCGCCGCGAGGATCCGGGCGTCGCAGGCCACGCCGTAGCGGGGTCCCTGCTGGGGGTTGGCCGAACCGGCGGCGGTGCCGATGCAGTGCGTGCCGTGGCCATTGCCGTCCTCGACGACCTCGCCGGGCACGAAGGAGGTCGTCGCCTCGATGCGCCCGACCAGGTCCGGGTGGTCGGTGTCCACGCCGGTGTCGAGGACGGCGATCTTCACATCGCGTCCGGTCAGGCTGGACAGGTTGGCCCGGATCGCCTGCAGGCCCCAGGTCCAGTTCTGCTCGTCCCAGGCCGGGCCCTGGGCTGCGGCGATTTCGGCCCTGGTGTGGCGGGCGACTACTTCCTCGTCGCTGCGGTAGGCCGGGAAGAACTCGGTCGGCGCCTGCTGCGGGGCGGTGATCGGCAAGGCGTAGACCATGCGCTCCGGCTCCGCCGCGATGATCGAGGATTCCGCCTCGGCAGTGGTCACCAGCGCGTGGCGCTGCTCGGGCCGCACCTCGACGACGGCGGCGCCGAGTTCCTCGAAGAGCACCGAGACGTCGGGGCGCTCAAGGAGTTCGGCCACGTTCGCGGTCTCGGTTCCTCGGACACGTTCGACGGACGCGATGTCGGCGGAGGAACGCAGTGCGTTCAGTCCGCTCTCCTGGTCTCTCGGGTCGAGCAGGACCACGTACCGGCCGGTGTACTCCGCACCCAGGCCGGTGACGGGGCCATTGGGCCGATCGGGCTGCTCGCCGAAGGCGCGCCTGTCCATGGGTCCGTTCGCCATTGAATTTCCCGCCTTCTGTGCGCTTTCCCCGGTTCGTGGACGCGCGCCGATTCACGGAGTGTCAGGCGTCAAGTGGGTGGGGCGCGGTTCAGTCGTGTATCGACGCGTAGTGCCGTCGCCTGCAAGGCTGTCCCTCGCCAGGCCGTCGGCATTGGCCCCTCGAACACCGTCGCACTGGGGACAGAGGCCCGCAACACGGCGTCGCTGCGCCAGGCGGTGTCGGTGGGGTTCACGCACGCTCAGTAGCCACTGGCGCTGTCTGAACCGGCTACGAGGAATACGTCGGACAGCGGCGCGGTGTTCCTGTCACCGGTGATGCGAATCTCGTACGTTCCGGCCCCGAGAGGTCCCAAGTCGAGCCTCTGCCGATGTCGCGCCAGCTGCACCGAACGGTTGATCACGTTGGCCTGCGTTCCCCGGTCCATTACCGTGATCTTCGCATCGATCTGCGGGAGCTGGCTCTCGCTGAGCCTGCTGATGGCGCCAAGTTCCATGGAGACGGGCTCGTCCGGCAAATAGAAGTCGTCACCGCTGTAGCTGAAAAACGTGGTCACTGCGGCACGCAAATCCGTTGCCGACGGCTCATCCAGGGTTTGCAGCACACCCTTGAGGTGGTCAAGCATCGAGTCCTGGTTCTGCAGACTTGCGTGCAACTGCGGCGTGAAGGTACGGGCATTCTGCGTACCGTCGAGGTAGGCGGAGATCCTGGGTACCGTGCCGTCGCCTGCTTCGTCATATCCTTCCCGGTCCATGAGGACCTCCAGCTTCCGCTCTTTCAGGCGGGCCGACTGCCGGGTGGGCTGGTCGATTCCCACGATCGGGATGTAGGAGACCGGATTGGTCTTCCACATGCTGGAGGCACGATTTTCAGTGGCAGCATCGTCCATCTCGGCGCGGAAGCTCCTTGCATGGTCGTCCCAGCCGGTCTTCCATCCTGGTAGACCGGCATTGGCAGGGGTTACGGCCTGGCCGTCAGGGCCGTAGATGCATCGGTAGTCGGGGACCAGTTGGTGCACGGAGGTGAACGAGCGCAGCAAGGTGGTGAGATCCTGCACGAACGGACCGAGCCGCTTGCGAAAGCCGTTGACGAGGAAATCGACTGCATTGAGCGACCCGTAGAAGGGCGTGCCAAAGGTCACGACAGCCCGGGTGTTCTCCCAGCCGCCGAGTACTTCGACGAAGTAACGGGCGACCAGGCCTCCCATGGAGTGCCCGACCAGAACCAGTTGCGCCTGGTCGTTGCCGTGCCCCTGTCGCCAGTTCTTGAGCCACGTTCGACTCTGCTCGGCCAGCCGAGATGCGGCTGCGCGGTTGTCGCGGCGCCAGTCGTACGGGAACGGGAAGTAGTTCTGACCTTTCTCGAGGTCGAACTGCTCCAGCAGGAACTTCTCGATTGCGGTGTAGCCGTCGATCTTCCACAGCCCCGGGAGGGTGTGGATGTCCGATACCAGACGCTCAGCGATAATGCCGTCGCCGAGATCGGGAGCGTGCCAGTCGTCATTCTGCAATGCCAACGAGTGCACTGACCGGCCGAGAGATGCCAGTGCGTTGAGCAGGGCGCCGGCCGAGGGGGCCCACACATCCTTGCCGTCCTTGGTGAGCACGCTTCCAGTGATGCCAGGCAAGAGCACGACGACATCGGCCATCGGAATCTTGCTCATGCTCGGACCTCCTAGTCCTCAGTGGTCCCCCGGAACCGATCCGTCGGGTCACCGTAATGCTGGTAGGCGGCCCACGCGTTCCAACGATGATGGTCGAGCGACTTGGCTTCATCGAACCCGGTGCCCATCTGACGGCCGCTGCGCGCATTGAACGTCCTCCGGCGAGCAGCCTGGACGGCGTCGCCCACCGTATGAGCACTGTCGAGCAGCGTTTCGTAAAAAGACTGGGCGAATGCCCGGCCCTGCGCGTCGGGTATCCGCCACGCCGCTCCGACGTAGTGCACCACTCCCGCGCGCAGGAACTCGTCAGCGACCTTGAACACACCCTCCACTGCGGGCTTCACCTTCGCCGAGTAGCAGGCGTTGGCAACCACTATTCTCGGTGGCCGTGCGAGTTGCGCCAGCTCCTGGGCTGTCAGCAGACCGTCTGCGAAGACCCAGCCAGAAGGCCCGGAGTCGTCGAATGTCCCATGCCCACAGTAGTGGACGATGTGGTATCGACCGCTGAGCAGGGCACGTAGCACGTCAATTCGGGTCGCTGGATCTTCGTCTGCCTCCCTCTTGTCAAAGTTCGGCGCCCCAATGAGTGCTCTGACGTTCACTCCGTTGCGGCACAACACATTCTTGACCGCTCGAGCCTCGTCGCGTGCCCCCTCGAGATCCATACCCTGCGCCGGATCTCCGGGGTCAGCGATGATCAGTGCTTGCGGCGGCCCACCACTCAGTTCTTCGGCGACATTGACGGACGAGTACTGCGTTCGGAGGTTTCGCGAGATGGGGGTTCGCACAGCCAGCGGGGATTGTTGACGACCCACGTCCTGTTGGATGTCGGCGAGGAATTCCCACGGGACGATAGCCGTAGTCCGATCAAGCTCCAGGACCACGGGTGCCTCATCCGAGACCAGCCACTGGAACTCAAGGGGCACCACCAGCCGCGAGAGCAGGTCAGGGAGTTCACGCGCGTCCTCGATGCTCGGCTCGGTGAGCCGCTCCACCAGCTGGCGGAGCAGGTCCTGATCGATTCTGACCTCCCGTTCCGGCACCGTGGCGCGCTCCGCCAGAGCAGCCCAGCGCAGCCCCTTGTCCGAGCGAAGGACCGAGATATTGACAGGCAATGACTCCTGCGCCGGGTCCGGGTTCACATGAGTAATTACCGAGAGATCAGTGGGGTCGATATCAGCGATCTCGGCGAGCTTCTCCCTGACCCTGTCACGAACGCCCTCATCACCGATGTTCGCAAGCACTTCCCCCAGAACGCCTTCGTCGGCCGGGTCGCCTGTTCGGCCGTCATCTCCTGCCGGTGATGCGCTTGACCGAGCCAGTCTGGCGAGCTCGACGACCGCGAACACCGCCGCGGAGGCTCGCCCGACCTTTCCGCCGCCGGCCTGGAGCAGGTCGTTCGCAACTTGGATCCGAGGAACGCCTTCGACCGACTCACGTAGGGCACGGTGGACCTTGTCCGCTCGCAATCGATCGATCTCGACGACCACAACGTCGATCGGCACGGATTGGCCCGGTGGCACCGAGACGGCTTTCAGCGCCGCATCGAATCCACGGATGAGGGCTTGTGCGGCCTGTCTCACCTGAAGATTCCCAGCACCTGAACCGATGAGCACGATTGCCGCTTTGCTGACGTGGTCCAGGGAGAGCAGTTCGCCGAGCAGAGACTCGTACAGCCGCGCCGCGCGCCGTTCCGTAAAGCTGCCCATTCGCCCCATACCAACGACTGCGGCAGAGCGGACCGGGCCGGCCTTGCAAGGGAAGTACGACACCTTCCCCAGCTTGGCGTCGATCCAGCCGCGCCGATTGTGCTCCGCGATCACCTGCCGGCCGCTGGACGAGATGGCCCGGTCCAGGGCGCGCTCCGCGGCACTGGGCGTGACGCCCTGGTAGTGCCCGGTCGCATGCAAGTCGGCCTGAACCTCGACGAGGTCGCCCCACGCCACACTCACCGTAAGACCGGGCCCTTCCAGGCCCACATCTTGTTCCAGCCCCTCGCGACGTGATGAGAGCACATTGCCAGGCGCCGGTCCGCGTTCGAGCAGGTCGCTGATACCGATCTCGGGGTGGCTCATCAGAGCTCCCTTGGATGGCTGAAAAGCCCCTCACCCCACGCTACGATGCATCGTCACAGCAGGGCAATTAAGCACATATCAGACATGCTTAGTGACTCACGGACGCGTGCACCTGTCAACAGGGTTCCTCGTGAGCATCCGGTCAAGCCACCCCCGCCTTTGAACGTTCACAGACGCCGACGCCTCGCCTTTGAACGTTCACAGATGCCGACTGCCCCCATTTTCGTCGCAGCCATGGGAAAGTCGCAGGCCATGGATCGTGACAGGTCCCGCGCGACCGCAGTGGCCACCGAGATGGGGCGAGCGCGGTCGTCAGCCCGACGGCATCGACAAGATCCGCCAGTAGAAGTGCATCGCGACGTTTGGTCCGGGGTTCTTGCGGGCCGGACGGCGAGTTCGTGCAATGGAGGATCCGGAAGCGGGAGCCCTCGACGGCGACGGTGACAGCGCCGACCACGCATTCCGGCACTCCGCTGGGGACCTTACAAGGCTTGGGCGACTTCCTGACATACCCTTGGCTCCCTGTCCCTGTTCCGGCGGCCCCGCCGCGCAGTGAACCCGCCCGATGCTGCCGGGAACCGCATGGGCGGGCGCCGTCAACTGTCTCCAGTCTGGTCGCCGACGAAAGGGCCGGGATGAACGGCAATCCGCTCCACTACTGGATCGCCCTCGCTGTGTCGACGGCGATCATGCTGCCGCTGCCGGTGGCGATGCTGTCCGGCTGGACACCACCGTGGATGCGGAAGCGACAGGCAGGGATGCGGCTTCGCGCCTACGGCTTCCTGTGCATCTACGCCCTGATGCCCCTCAACGGCATCCCCCGGATCGCCGACGCCTCCGACGAGACGGTTACGGCCTGTATGACCGTGGGCTTCGGCTGCCCCGCCGCCGCCGCAGTCCTGTTCCTGCTCGCGGAACGCAAGGACTCAGGCGCCCGGACCGCCGGCCACACCGAACCCCGCGAAAGCTGACTCCTTGTCGGCACCCGCCGCGTCCCTGCCGGAGGGGTCAATCCCGTTCGTTCGGCCGCTATGTGATCGCCACGTTCGTCGCCCCAGTCGCCTCAGCGGTCTCAGCGTCGGCGCGTCGCGGCGGGTTCGTGGTGGGGATCTCCTCCACCGCGGGGTTTCCGCCCCACCGGGCGCGCGCGGGGACCTCCTCGCCCTTCATCAGGAAGGAGTCCGGGGCCAGTACCGCGCCGTCGCCCATCGTCACGCCGTAATGGACGTGGGCGCCGACGCCGAGGGTGCACTGGTCGCCGATGGTGCTGTAGTCGGACTTGAAGGTGCCGTCCTCCTGGGAGTGGCACTGGATCTTGCTCCCCGCGTTGAGCGTGCAGTCGTCGCCGAGGGTGGTCAGGGTCCGTTCCGTCAGATAGCAGCCGTCGTCGAACACTCTGCGGCCGATCCGGACCCCCAGGAGCCGCCAGATCACGTTCTTGAACGGGGTGCCGTTGAAGATGTTGAGGTATTCGTCGGGGACCTTCCAGAGGCGCTCGTGCCACCAGAAGTACGGCTCGTAGATGGAGCACAGCTGCGGTCGCAGCGCGCGGAAGCCCGCGATGCCACGCTCCACCAGGACGTAGTAGAGGGCGGAGAACGCGAGTGAGATCACCAGGTACGCGGCGATCACCGCTGCCCCGAGAATGCCGTAGAAGTCGACGGTCACGAGGCCTGTCGCGGTGAGTACGAACACGAACAGCCAGCGCAGGAACAGGTGCAACACCATCGAGCGGATGTTGTAGCGGTTCTTCGCCGCCAGATTGCGGCGCAGTTCGTCTCCGGTCCTGAAGTGGTCGAAGCGGTTGTCGCGCTCGACCGACCTGGGTATCTCGAAGCAGGGCGAGCCGAGCAGTCCCACACCCTCACGCACCTCGCCGTCCAGCGGAACCATCACCTTCGTGGCGAGGAGGCAGTTCTCGCCCGTCCTGGCCCCCGAGGGATAGGCGATGTTGTTCCCGAGGAAGTTGTGTGCACCGATCGATGTCCGCGAGACACGGAAGGACGTGCTCGAGAAGTCCGCGTTCATGATCGAGAGACCGTCCGCGATCATCGTCCCGCTGCCGATGGAGCTCAGATACGGCGTCTCGTGCTGCACTTCGGTGCCGAAATTGGATCCGGTCTGCTCGACCCCGGACAGGTCGTATCCGAGGCCTCGCAAGTAGTGGACGATGTAGGAGCTGTCCCCGAACAGCCAGGTGAAGAACTTGACGTTGGTCATGCGGGCGATCGCGCGGTGCACCGAGTAGTGCAGTCCGTAGAGTGGATAGACCTTGTCCGGTTGGACCACCAGGTTCAGCAGTCGGGGAACGGTGTACAGCACGGCCAGGCCCAGGACGACGGCTCCGAAGAAGAACACGGCGGAAACAAGCAGCGCGTCGACGTAGATCCCGGCAGAGGTGAGGCTCACCCTGCCCGGAGCCAGCACCCTTGCGACCGCCGGAAGCTCGGTCAGCACCATGTACACGAGGCCGATGGTCAACGGCGTGTACAGGAAGAACGTCTGGAGCACGGTGGTGAGGGCATAGCCGGCCCGGCGCAGTGTGCCGCAGGCCCTCGGCTCGACCCGTACGTAATCGAGCTCTGTGCGCTGCGCCGGGGATCCGTGCCACCGTTCACCGGCCGGTACCGCCTGACCGCTGTACAGCGCGGAGGTGTGGCCGAGTTGTGAGCCGTCACCCATCGATGTGTCGATGTCGAGCACGGTCTTCTCGCCGATGAAGGCGTCCTGGCCGATGGTGATCCCACCGGTCTGGATACGTCCGGCATGCGCCCGGTAGCACTGGAGGACCGCTTCCTTGCGGATCACCGTGCCGGCGCCGATCGTGAGCAGATCGGTGCAGATTGGCACGGAGTGGGACAGGATCGTGACCCCCTTGCCGATACGTGCGCCGAGGGCCCGCAGATACAGCACGTACAGCGGATTACCGGTGAAAAGGACCATCGGATTGGCGTGGATCAGCACCTTGACGGTCCAGAAGCGCAGATAGGTCAGACCCCACACCGGGAACTCGCAGGGTTTCCACCGGCCGATGAGGATCCACTTGGCCGCGATCGGGAACGTGCACATGGCCAGCACGCCCGCGCTGCCGAAGAGAGCGGACCGCAGATAGAAGTCGACCAGGCCCGAACCGTCAGCGACCCATACATAGCCCCGCACGGCGACGAATCCGGCGACCGAGGAGTAGCCGAGGAAGACCAGGAGCTGTGCCGCGCCGGAGAGGACGTACCGCAAGGTGCTGGTAGGTACCGCCGCCGGCACTTCCGAGACCGACAGCTCGGCCGGAACCGGTGGCTGGGCGGCAGGGGAAGGGGCCGCGTCCGCAAGAGCCGTCGCCAGGCTCCGGAGCGTCGGGTACCGGTAGATGTCCTTCATCGACACCGACGGCAGGTCTGTCCGCTTCCTGACCCGGGCGCAGAACTGGGCCATCAGCAGCGAGTTGGCCCCGAGGTCGTCGAAGAAATGGCCGTCGACCGACACCCGCTCGACACCCATGACGTCGGCCAGAACCTCCGCGAGATTCGTCCCGGTGTCCGTCACCGGGCCGACGTCGCTGCGCTTGGAGAGCGCAGGTTCATCGGGCTCGGGCGTCAACACCTCGACAGACTTCTCCACCATGCGAGCTCCTTGCGGATACGTCGGCCACCCTGGGCCGGGCGCCGGGTGCCAATGCCGGCTCGGCGCCGGCCGGAGCCGGCAACCCGGAAGCCACGGGCTTGTGCGCTCCCTACACCTGGTCACACGGCCAGGACTGCCACTGTCCGCCGCCCCCCGCCGAGGTGCCACTGGAACCGGCCCTGCCGGCACGGCGCGGCCCCGGAAAAGAGCCCGTAAGCACCGGTGTCGACATGCCCCGGTCCTGGCGCTGGACGCCTTCCGCCGAACGAGTGACTCGGCAGACTCACACGCCCTCCGTGACAGAAGCGGCCGCGCCTTCCGGGTCGTAGCGCACGGTGAGGGCGTCACCCGCCTCCACGTACTCCTTGCAGCCGTCCCCCTCGGAGAGGTCCGGTGATATCCGCTGCTTCAGCGGCACCCGCACCAGGGCGAACAGCGGCACCAGCACCGACGCCAGCGGCAGCACCAGCCAGGCGAGCGCCACAGCGACTCTGTCTCTCCCCCCACCGAGGGGTGAGCCTAACGGCCCACGACAGCCCTCACCGCCGCCGCCGGCGGGGACGAATCATGCCAGGCCTGTCTCCCGGTCTCGGTCTGTTTCCGACCGATCTTCCTTCCGTGCCGCCACGATGATGAGTGCCCCGGAGATGATCCCGGCGAAGAACGGGGACGGCACAAGGAGGACGCCGCCCAATACACACCACGTCGCGAGGCCCCAGCCGATCCCGGCGGGCACAGCCACCCCGCGTCCAGCGAGGTGCCATATCAGGCAACCCAGGAGAATCAGGGGCACGGCGAAGGTTCCCGGACCGGCCCAGAAGGTGACCTCGTTCTGAAGGGACTGCACCGTCCGATCGGCGCCCCCGTCCGCGAGCACGAGCGGGACGGCTGCCCACATCCCCCGATCCACCCAGCCGGAGATGTCCTCCCAGGCGACGAGGGCCAGCAGGGACAGGTGCCCTGTTCCCAACACGAGCATGATCCCGCTCGCCCAGCGGAGCAGTCGCTTTCCGGAGTTCATCGTGAACTCCCTTCTCCATACTCCGCCTCCGCCTCCGCCTCCGCATGGTTGCGGTCGCGCCAGGCTCGTTCCCATTGCCGGGTCATGGCTGGGTAGACGATGAGGTATCGGAAAGGTGCGATGGCGGCCATGTAGAGCCGCCCGAACCATCCGTTGGGTTTGACGAGAACGGCCATCCGCAACTCATAGTCGCCGTTCGCTCCTTGGACCCAGCCCAGATGCATCACGGTGTGCACGGTCTTGTTCGCCAGCTCGCGAGCGGAGTCCGTGTCGAGCTCGTAGATCGCTTTGAGGGGCATGCTGTCGTTGTCCGGGCCGCGGGAAGCGTCGCGGAGGTCGCTGGGCAGGCGGTCGCGGAGCGAGGCAACCCGTGCACCGACGCCCGCTGATGGTTTGTCCCAGCCGAGGAGTGCGCCGAGCTTCCACCGTACGGCGAACAAGAACCTCACCGGCCAGGGCTGCTTCACGGGTCCGCCGGCAGCTCGCATCGCTGCAAGCATCGTCGGGAAGTCGTCGGGCTCGGCTCCGGGTGTGCGGAACGACCACACGTCCTCGACGGAGAAGTCACTCGTGAGTTCGTGGATGCGCCACGGCTGTTCGGTGTAGGTGGTCTCTGCGAGTCGTGGCACGGTTCGACCTCTCATCTATACGGGACCGTACAGTTCATATGTACGGTAACGTACAACTTCGAACGTGATCAATGGAGGTGGCCAGATTCCTGCCGTCCCCCGCACACCACGAGGCCGCTGGATCGAGGCGGGCCTCGAAGCCCTCGCCCAGGGAGGACCCGACGCGGTCCGCGTCGAGACGCTCGCCGCCGAACTCGGCGTGACGAAGGGCGGGTTCTACGGGTACTTCGACGGCCGTCCCGCGTTGCTCGCGGAGATGCTCGACGAGTGGGAACGCCGCTGCACCAAAGAGGTCCTCGCCCAGGTCGACGCCGAAGGTGGCGACGCCGCCGAGAGCTTCAGGCGCGTCGGTCAACTGACCTTCTCGGAAGACCTTCACCGGATTGATCTTGCGGTCCGGGTCTGGGCCCGCCACGACCAGTCCGTCGCGACGCGCCTGCGGCGTATCGACAACGAGCGCATGGAGTTCCTGCGGAAGGTGTTCGGCTCCTTCCTCACCGACCCCGACGAGATCGAGGCACGCAGCACCCTGGCGTTCGCGCTCGCGATCGGCCGCCACTTCATCGTCGCGGACCACCCCGGGTACACCAAACGCGAAGCCATCCACCTTGCCGGAGAACACCTCTTGCGCGGCGCTGCACGAGACCTCAGGGAGCCTGGACCCGTGCACTGATGGGTGAGCAGACCGAGGTTCTGAACCGCCGGAGCCCCACCACGGCAGGCCGGCCCGATGGTCGAAGTGTTGTGGAGATGCCGCCGGATGGATGAACCCGGCGCTTTTGACGAGTTTGAGAATTGACACTACTCGCGCAATGAGAATTCTTAGGCGCACATAGAATTCGGACATCGGGCGAGGAATGATGCTTTCCATTTCGAAGTGGGGAGTGGTGGCGGCAACTGCGTTGTCGCTCGCAACTCTCGCGGGTTCCGCCTCTGCGTCCTACGACCCCCTGGATCGGGGCAGGGCTGTCAAGCGCGTGGAGGTCATCAGCCTGACGTCGACGGGCACGGGCACCACGCTGGTCGACAACGGGGCACCCGGACGAGGGGTCGGTGACCAGATCATCCTCACCGCGAACCTCTTCCGCAGAGGTGTCGGCTATGGCACCGAGGGGGCGGTGTGCACTCGAGTGGGGGCGCAAACCAGTTTCTGCACAGGCACGTTCAGCCTTCCCCGGGGGCAGGTGTCGTGGCAGCACCTGCAGACCACCCCTGTCGGCACCCCGCCCAGCGACTTCGACGTCGCCGTCACCGGCGGCACCGGCGCGTACGCCACTTCCCGCGGCTACGGCCACATCGCCCGCATCTCTGAGACAGGCGGAGCCTTCACCCTCTATCTCGTGCGCTGAATCCTCTCGTCACGGCACGCCCAGGGCTGAGGACGGGGGTCGCCCGGGTCGTACTGCAGAGGCGCCGTGTCGGAAGAAGGACGCCCTGGCCACGCAGTACGGGGTCAGCAGGACCCTCGTCCGCGCCGTCCTGGCCCGGCTGGTCAACGCGGGACTGTCGAGACGGGCAAGGCCAAGTCCGCGATGGTGGCGAACCCGCATGCCGCTGAGGCAAAGGCGGTGTTCCAGGTGCGGCGACGCCTGGAGCAGGAGGCGATCGGGCTGGTGGCGGCGCGCCGGCACGACGCGGCGGCGACTGCACTCCGCGGCACGTGGACGCGAGCGAGAGCGGGGCCCGCCCGGAGAGGCGGGCCCCGCCTGCATGACCGCGAAAAATCGCGCGACTCCGATCAGGCCGGCTGCCTACAGTGATCTCGCCCAGGTGCGAAGGAGCGGGTTACTTCCACTGTTAATGGGGTGGTTGTGGGTTCGAGTCCCACCGGCGGCCGGAAGGCTGCCGTAGCTCAATCGGCAGAGCACCTTGTCACCTGCACCGAACTTGACCTCTGGGCACACAACTTCAGAACGTGCACCTCCCGGTGCGCAGGCACGCGGCTCCTTCTTCGGGTGAAACCACGCCGCACGCCGTTCTTGATCTCGGGAGGCACAGGCACCGGGGCGCCCGGTGCGCAGGCAACGGTTACTTCTCCTCCCAAGAGAGCGACGCGGGTTCGAATCCCGCCGCCGGCGTCATGCCGGTGTCGTCCAGCGGCCCAGGACGCTTACGTCTCCGTCGCCGACCTCGATCTCGGGCGCCCGGTGCTGAGCCTCCCCTCCGCAGTGAGGGACATTCCCATGGCACGCTTCAACACCCGCACCGCCCGCCCGGCCGGCAGCTCGCCCTTGACCACCACCGGGCAGACCATCCGGACCTACGAGGGCGCGACCGGCCATGTGCGGGACGCGAAGAGCGAGCTTTTCCTCCTCGCGGTCAGCAACCTCGTCGGCACCGACACCTTCTACGAGAAGGGCGCCGAGCGGGACGACCGCTTCGAGCGCCTCGTCCGCCGGCTCGCGATCGAGGACCCCGACTGGACCGCGGCCATGCTCGGCTGGCTGCGCAGCGAGGGCAACATGCGCACCGCGGCACTCGTCGGCGCGGCCGAGTTCACCGCCGAGCGGCTCCTCCGGAAGGCTCCCGGCCACTCGCGGCAGGTCGTCGCATCCGTCCTCCGGCGTGCCGATGAGCCCGGCGAGCTGCTGGGCTACTGGACCTCACGCTACGGCCGGAACATCCCGAAGCCGGTGAAGCGGGGCATCGCCGACGCCGTGCGACGGCTGTACACCGAGCGGTCGCTCCTGAAGTACGACACCGACTCCAAGGGCTACCGGTTCGGCGACGTGCTCAACGTCGTTCACGCCTCGCCCGACCCGGCGAAGTCCTGGCAGGGCGACCTGTTCCGGCACGCCCTGGACCGCCGCCACGGCAACGACAACGGCATCCCGGACACCCTGCCGCTGCTCCGGGCGAGCCGGACCCTGTCCGCGCTCCCCGTCGCCGACCGCCGTGCGTACGTGCTCGACCCGGATCTGGTGACCTCGCCCGGGGGCCTGGCGGGCGCGGGCTTCACGTGGGAGCGGCTGGCCGGCTGGCTCCAGGGGCCGATGGACGCCGCGGCGTGGGAGGCCGTGATTCCCTCCATGGGACTGATGGCGCTCATCCGGAATCTGCGGAACTTCGACGAGGCCGGGGTATCGGACGCGGTGGCCGCCCAGGTCGCGGCCCGGATCTCCGACGCGGAGGAGGTGCGCCGCTCGCGGGTCTTCCCGTTCCGCTTCTGGTCGGCGTACAAGCACGCGCCGTCGCTGCGGTGGGCCCACGCGCTGGAGCGTGCCCTCGGGCACTCGCTGTCCAACGTGCCTGCCCTGAGCGGCCGGACGCTGATTCTCGTGGACCGCTCGCCGTCGATGTTCCCGGGCTACGGCTACTCGACGCCGAACCGGTCGGACATCCCGCTCGCCGAGCAGGCCGCGGTGTTCGGCTCGGCGCTGGCGGTCCGCGCGGCCGCCCCCACGCTGGTCGAGTTCGGCATGAGCAGCAACGTGGTGGACGTGCCGAAGGGCGGCAGTGTGCTGCGGCTGATCGAGAAGTTCGACCGGATCAACGGCACCGACATCCCCACCGCGGTCAAGAAGCACTACGACGGTCACGACCGGGTGGTCATCGTGACCGATGAGCAGACCCGTCCGGGCTGGCTGCCGTCGAACTGCCACGGCCACTGGGGCGGCATGCCGGAGACCCGGATCGACGATCTGATCCCGATGCATGTGCCGGTCTACATGTGGAACATGGCCGGCTACAAGGCGGGCGCGATGCCCACCGGGGGTGGGAACCGGCATGCGATGGGCGGCCTGACGGATTCGGCGTTCGCCACGATCCCGCTGCTGGACGCGGGGCGGAACGCGCAGTGGCCCTGGGAGTAGCACGCCACGGGCGGGACACTCACGCGGGCCGCCGCGGGCGGCCCGACGGCCGGGACAGGGGCGCGAAGGGGCGGTCCACCCCCACGGTGGACCGCCCCTCGTGACCTCGCGTCGTGCGTCAGCTCTTGAACGTCGTACGTCAGCTCTGAAGGTCGTGCGTCAGCTCGTGAAGGTCGCGCGTCAGCTCGTGAAGGCCGTGCGTCAGACCCTGAGCTGCCGGATCGCGGTGGGCGCGTGGCCCGGCTCGGTGGCGAGCTCCTCGAACTCGGAGATGTCGCTGATGTCCATGGTGCGGCTCATCGAGATGTTGGTGATCCGCTCCAGGATCGCCTCGACGACGACCGGCACCCGGTACTCGGCGGCGAGCTTCTTCGCCTCCTCGAAGGCGGGCAGCAGCTGGTCCGGCTCGGTGACCCGGATGGCCTTGCAGCCCAGGCCCTCGGCGACCTTGACGTGGTCGACGCCGTAGACGCCGAGCTCCGGCGCGTTGATGTTCTCGAACTCCAGGTTGACCTGGAAGTTGATGTCCAGGCCGATCTGCGCCTGACGGATCAGGCCCAGGTAGGAGTTGTTCACGAGGACGTGGACGTACGGGATGCGGTGCTGGGCGCCGACCGCCAGCTCCTCGATCATGAACTGGAAGTCGTAGTCGCCGGAGAGCGCGACGACCTGGGCCTCCGGGTCGGCGGTGGCGACACCGAGCGCGGCCGGAATGGTCCAGCCGAGCGGGCCCGCCTGGCCGCAGTTGATCCAGTGGCGCGGCTTGTAGACGTGCAGCATCTGCGCGCCGGCGATCTGGGAGAGGCCGATGGTGGTGACGTAGCGCGTCTCCGGGCCGAAGGCCTTGTTCATCTCCTCGTACACGCGCTGCGGCTTCAGCGGCACGTTGTCGAAGTGCGTGCGGCGCTGCAGGGTGGCCCTGCGCTCCTGCGTGGAGGCGATCCACTCGCTGCGGTCGGGCAGTTTGCCTGCGGCCTTCAGCTCCTTGGCGACCTCGACGAAGAGCTCCAGGGCGGCCTTGGCGTCCGAGGCGATGCCGTAGTCCGGGGCGAAGATCTTGCCGATCTGGGTGGGCTCGATGTCCACGTGGACGAACTTGCGGCCCTTGGTGTACACGTCCAGCTTGTAGCCGGTGTGGCGGTTGGCCCAGCGGTTGCCGATGCCGAGGACGAAGTCGGACTCCAGGAAGTTCGCGTTGCCGTAGCGGTGCGAGGTCTGGACGCCGACCATGCCGGCGTTCAGCTCGTGGTCGTCGGGCAGCGTGCCCCAGCCCATCAGGGTGGGGATGACCGGGGTGCCGGTGATCTCGGCGAACTCGACCAGCAGGTCGCAGGCGTCGGCGCTGATGATGCCGCCGCCCGCGACGATCACCGGGCGCTCGGACTCCAGCAGGAAGGAGATCGCCTTCTCGATCTGGGCGCGGGTCGCGGACGGCTTGTAGACCGGCAGCGGCTCGTACGTGTCGGGGTCGAACTCGATCTCGGTCAGCTGGACGTCGATCGGCAGGTCGATGAGGACCGGTCCTGGCCGCCCGGAGCGCATCAGGTGGAAGGCCTGCTGGAAGACGCCGGGGACCTGTGCGGCTTCGAGAACGGTCGTGGCGGCCTTGGTGACCGGCTTGGCGATCGAGGCGATGTCGACGGCCTGGAAGTCCTCTTTGTGGATCACGCTGGTCGGCGCCTGGCCGGTGATGCACAGGATCGGAATCGAGTCACCGATGGCGGAGTAGAGGCCGGTGATCATGTCGGTGCCGGCGGGGCCGGACGTGCCGATGCAGACACCGATGTTGCCGGGGTTGGTCCTGGTGTATCCCTCGGCCATGTGCGAGGCGCCCTCGACGTGGCGCGCGAGGGTGTGGTCGATGCCGCCACCCTCCTTGAGGGCCTTGTAGAAGGGGTTGATCGCCGCGCCCGGCACACCGAATGCGTGGGTGACGCCTTCGCGCTTGAGGATCTCAACTGCCGCTCGGGCGGCGGTCATACGAGGCATGGGTGCTCCTGCTTCGGCCTGGAGGATCGGGCTCTGTCGCGCCACCTGAGAGCGTCGATTCCGAGTTGATTTCCGACATGCGGAAGTTTAGTTCTGCTATACGGAAGCAATCTAAAGCGCGTGGTCTGCGACGTCAAGGGAGGGCGGCCGGCACCCGGACGGGGGATGGCCGAAGTCCCTCCCCAAGGGGTCGCGGGTGGTGGACGATGGACCACGAGGCGTGTCCACAGCGCCGAAGGGGGTCAGACATGGGAGATCAGGTGCCGGTCCGCTGCCCGGTCTGCCGCCGTACGCACACATTCGCCGCGCCCGTCTACCCGTGCGCGTGCGGGGCGCCGCTCGCCCCTCCGCTCCTGCGCGGCGCGCCCGCGGAGCCGATCCGGCACCGCACCTGGACCGACGACTGGGTCACCGTCCGCTGCCAGGCCTGCGGGCGGCAGGACCAGTGGCCGCAGCCCGAGCTCGGCTGCCCCTGCGGCACGGTCCTGCGGGTACCGGTCCGGCCGGTGACCGCGGTTCCGACGTCGTCGGCGTCCGCCTCGTCCTCCGCCTCCTCGTCCTCCGCCTCCTCGTCTTCCCGTACCGCAGCTTCCGCCGCGTCGGGATCCGTGGGGTCCGCGGGGTCCGCCGGGTCCGTTCCGCCGTCCGGGCCGCCGGGATCGCCGCCGGGATCACCTGCGGGCTCGTCTCCCGGCTCGTCTCCCGCATCGCCGTCCACCCCGGGACGCCCCGCGCACATACCGCTGCCGCGCACGGCCCCCGTCCCCCGCCCCGCCTTCCACCCCGTCACGATCCGCACCGCCCGCGACGCCGTGGCGGCCGCCGCCCTGTATCTGCGGTGGCTCGGGTTCCAGGAGGTCGTCCAGCCGGAGGAGCGGCCCGCCTCCGGGATCGACCTGCGCGGACCGGGGCTCGTCGCCCAGGTCGACCCCACCACCCGCCCGGCCACCCTGCGCGCCGTCGAATGCCTCTGGCTGAACGGGCTGAGTTCGTCGTCGGTGAGCGTCTTCTTCTCGCTCGCGGGTTACGCGGACGACGCCCGGGCCCGCGCCGACGACCTCGGCGTCCCGCTGTTCGTCATGGACCTCACGGGCACCCCGCAGCCGGTGAACGGTCCCGCGGACGAGCTCCTGTCGTCCGGCGCCTGACCGTGGACGTCCGCGGCATCTCGTACGACACCGACGGCGGGTGGACACGCGAGTCCGTACGCCGCGATCTGCGCGCCATCCGCGAGGAGCTGCACTGCACGGCGGTCCAGGTCCGCGGAGCCGACATCGCCCGGCTGAGCGAGGCCGCCGCATACGCGCTGGACATCGGCCTCGACGTCTGGTTCCTGCCCCGCCCCGGCGCCAATGCCCCGCGCCGCGAGATCCTCTCGCACCTCGCCCGGGCCGCGGAGGCCGCCGAGCGGCTGCGGGCCGGCCGTCCGGGCCGGGTGACGCTCGTCGCGGGCTGCGAGTACTCGCTGATCTCCCGCGGCATCATCCCCGGCCCGCACGTGCTCGTACGGCTGCGGATGCTGCCGCTGCTGCGCCGGCGGGGAAGGCTGCACCAGCGGGTGACGAAGAGGCTGGCCGGGATGCTGGGCGAGGCCCTGGCGACCGCGCGGGCGTCCTTTCGCGGCCCTGTCACGTACGCCGCGGCCCTCTGGGAGGACGTGGACTGGTCCGGCTACGACTCGGTCGGGGTGAACCTCTACCGCTTCGCCGCCAACGAGGGGCGCTATCCGGAACTCGTGCGCGATGTGGTGCGGCGGGCGGCGGGGAGGCCGGTGGTCGTCACGGAGTTCGGCTGCGGCGCCCATGTGGGGGCCGAGAAGGCAGGGCCCGGCGGTTTTCGGATCGTGAAGTGGTTCGCCGGGCGCCCGCGGATCAGGGACGGGTACGTACGCGACGAGTCCACCCAGGCCGCGTACCTCGCCGAGCTGATCGGGCTGTACGCGGCGGAGGGCGTCCACGGCTGTTTCGTCTTCACCTTCGTCGCGCCGGACTTCCCGCACCGTACGGATCCCCGCTACGACCTCGACATGGCCGGCTTCGGCGTCGTCGGCGCGTCGCCCGATGCGCCCGAGGAGTGGGAGACGAAAGAGGCGTTCCACGCCGTGGCCCGCGAGTACGAAGCTCAAATGAAGCTCTGAACACGGCCGTCGAGGCTTCGCGCGTATCTCCCGCAGGGCACCAAGCGGGCAGGAGGTGGGCGCGATGCAGGCAGAAACATGGTGGTTCGCCGGAACGTCCGCGGTGCTCCTGGCAGCGGCGGCGGCTCTCCTGCGCAGCCGCACGCCGGAGGACCTGCCCGAGCTGTCGCAGCAGGCTGTCGCCCTGCTGCGGGGCGGGCGTCGGGCGGCCCTCACGGTCGCGCTCGTCGCGCTGCACCAGCGGGGCGCGGTCGCGCCCGGCCGCCGGGGAACGGTGCAGAAGGACGGCGCCGGCCGGGGCGGCACCCGCGACCCGCTCCAGCGGGCCGTCCTCCGCGCGCTCCCCTGGCCGGTCGGTGTACGGATGCTGGCCTCCCACGCGCTCGTACAACGCGCGATCGACGACGTGGAGGACGAGCCGGCACGCCTCGGGCTGCTGCGGACGCGCGGTCGGTGGCGCACCGCTCGCGCCCTGCTCGTCGCCGTGCCCGCGACCATGGCCGCCGGGCTGTCGACGGCGCCCCCTCCGCTGTGGGCCCCTGCCCAGTGGGGGATCGCGGCGCTCCCGGTGCTCGGGGCGGCGGGGTTGTGGTGCGTGCCGCGCCGCACACGCTCGGGCCGACGCCTGCTCGCGTCGCTCCGGGAACGCCACCCGCTGCCGGCCTCCCGGCACGGCTGCCCGCCGGGGCAGGTCCAGCTGGCCGTCGCCCTGTACGGGGAGCCTGCGCTCATGCTGTTCGTCCCGCACTTCGCCCGGGACGGCGGGCTGCTCGGCGCGGGCAGCCTGGACCACGGCGACTCCCGGGACTACGCGGCCCGCGAATTGGACGGCGACTGGTCGGGCCCCTGAGCCATACTCGCCGTATGCAGATCCGACCGGCCGTTCACGCCGAACTCCCCCTCCTGCAGGACATCGAGAGGGCCGCCGGCGAGCCCTTCCGTTCCCTCGGCATGGCCGCGATCGCGGACGACGAGCCACCACCGCTCGACCTCCTGGAGCGGTACCGGCGGGCCGGCCACGCCTGGGTGACGGCGGACGCGGACGACCGGCCCGTGGCGTATCTGCTCAGCGAAGCGGTGGACGGAGCCGCCCATATCGAGCAGCTGTCCGTCCACCCGGCCGTCGCGCGCCGCGGTCTCGGCCGCGGCCTGATCGACCATCTGGCCGCGATGTCCGTGGCCCAGGGCCTGACCGCCCTCACGCTCACGACGTTCGCCGACGTTCCGTGGAACGCGCCGTACTACGCGCGCCTCGGCTTCCGTGCGCTCGGCGAGGACGAACTCACCGACGGGTTGCGGGAGATCCGCCGTGCCGAGGCGGAGCACGGCCTGGACCGCTGGCCACGGGTGTGCATGCGCCGGGACGTGGCTCAGCCGTAGCGCTCCCGCAGCTCCACCTTCCGCACCTTCCCGCTCACGGTCATCGGAAAGGCGTCGAGGACTTCCAGCCGCCGCGGGACCTTGTAGTGCGCGAGCTGTTCGCGGCAGAACGCGGTGAGGTCCTCCAGCGTCGGCGGATCTGCCGGGTCGCGGGGGATGACGCAGGCCAGGATCTCCTCTCCGTACTTCTCGTCCGGTACGCCGACGACCTGGACGTCGGCGATCTTCGGATGGGCGTACAGGAACTCCTCGATCTCGCGCGGGTACACGTTCTCGCCGCCACGGATGATCATGTCCTTGATGCGGCCGACGATCCGGACGTAGCCGTCCTCCCGGATGACGGCGAGGTCGCCCGTGTGCATCCAGCGGCCCTGGTCGATGGCCTCGGCGGTCTTCTCCGGCTCGTTCCAGTAGCCGAGCATCACGCTGTAGCCGCGGGTGCACAGCTCGCCCGCCTCACCACGCGGAAGCGTCACGCCGGTGACCGGGTCGGTGACCTTGACCTCGACGTGCGGGAGCACCCGGCCGACGGTGCCGGTGCGGCGCTCCAGGTCGTCCTCGCGCCGGGTCTGGGTGGAGACCGGAGAGGTCTCCGTCATCCCGTAACAGATCGATACCTCCGCCATGTTCATCTCGGCGACGACCCGCTTCATCACCTCCACCGGGCAGGGCGAGCCCGCCATGATGCCGGTGCGGAGCGAACTCAGGTCGTACGTCCCGAAGTCGGGGAGGTTCAGCTCGGCGATGAACATCGTCGGGACGCCGTAGAGCGAGGTGCAGCGCTCCTGCTGCACGGCCCGCAGCGTGGCGGCCGGTTCGAAGGACGGGGCCGGGATCACCATGCAGGCGCCGTGCGAGGTGGCCGCGAGATTGCCCATGACCATGCCGAAGCAGTGGTAGAACGGGACGGGAATGCAGACCCGGTCCTGCTCCGTGTAGGCGATCAGCTCCCCCACGAAATAGCCGTTGTTGAGAATGTTGTGGTGGGAGAGGGTGGCACCCTTGGGGAATCCGGTGGTGCCGGAGGTGTACTGGATGTTGACGGGGTCGTCGCAGGACAACTGCGCCTCACGGGCGGCGAGTTCGTCCGGTCCCACGAATGCGGCCGCCGCCAGGAGTTCGGTCCAGCTGTCGTCGCCGATGTAGTGCACGGACCCCAGGGCGGGACAGTTGCCGCGGACCTGCTGGACGAGTGCCCGGTAGTCGCTCGTCTTGTGGGCAAGCGAGGCGACCAGCAGCGTGATCCCGGCCTGGTTCAGGACGTAC
Source organism: Streptomyces sp. NPDC001514 (assembly GCF_053597075.1). NCBI lineage: Bacteria > Bacillati > Actinomycetota > Actinomycetes > Kitasatosporales > Streptomycetaceae > Streptomyces > Streptomyces sp. NPDC001514. The sequence continues at coordinate 88,002 of NZ_JBSFHO010000003.1, read as the reverse complement.
TCCAGCTCGTGCGCCCGGTACGCCGGATTGATGTTCACCATGATCGCGCCGATGCGGGCGGTGGCGTACTGCACGAGCACCCACTCCGGGCAGTTCACCGCCCAGATGCCGACCCGGTCGCCCTTGGCGACCCCGCGTGCGAGGAGCGCCCGCGCCAGCTCGTCGACGTCCGCCCCGAATTCCGCGTACGTCCAGCGCCGCCCGGACGGGACGTCGACGAGCGCCTCCCGCCCGGGGTGGGCCTCGACCGCCCGGTCCAGATTGCGGCCGATCGTGTCGCCGAGCAGCGGAACCGTACCCGTGCCGTGCGTGTACGAGAGTGCGGTCGAGGTCGTCATCGCAGGTCCCCTTCGTCGTACTCGGCCGTGGAGCCGGCGGCCGTGGCCTCGCGCAGCTCGATGCGGCGGATCTTGCCGGAGACGGTCTTGGGCAGCTCACCGAACTCGAGCTTGCGGATGCGCTTGTACGGTGCGAGGACCGCGCGCGAGTGCGCGAAGATCTGCCGCGCGGCGTCGTCGTTCGGCTCCCAGCCCTCCGCGAGCACCACGTACGCCTTGGGGACGGCCAGGCGCACCGGATCGGGCGACGGCACGACCGCGGCCTCCGCGACCGCCTCGTGTTCCAGCAGTGCGCTCTCCAGCTCGAACGGCGAGATCGTGTAGTCGGACGCCTTGAACATGGCATCGCCGTCGGGTGACGGATCCAGGAACAGGGAGAGCCGGGGATCGGCCTGTCCCCGCACTTCAAGCGGCGGGAGCACGACCCCTCCCTCCGGGAGGACTTCCCCCCGCATGTCGACGAGTGCGTCCATGAGCTGCTCCCAGAGACCCGTGGTCGGCCAGCGCTGCCACGAGCTGGCAAGACTCCCTCGGGGGAACGGCACGTCGTCCCACGCGCACCCTGTGATCGCCTTCTGAAGCATGGCACCCAGCATGCCTCGGCTGTCCTTTGGACGCCTACCCTTGCGTGCGGCGAAGATCGGCTCGACCTGTGCCCAGGCTTCGACTGTCAAGGGGCCACCGCCCGCTCGAAGACCGAACGGCCGGTGTCTGCCGTGGTCGCTGATCTCAACCCCGTATTGCGGAGCTGGGCAGCGTAGCGGATGGATCACCCGGTTCGGGGTCTACCACCTCACCGGAAACGTGCGCTTCCGCGCTGCCGCTCCCGGCGTCCCTGCGGGGGCGACGGCGCATGCCAGTCGGTGAACGATGTCGGAAGGCCGTGTGCAGGAAAACCGCACGCTTCACTTGAAGCGGCGGGGGCTGGAAACGGAGCGGAAGCCACCGCGCCAGTCCCCGACCCTGCTCAGGCAGCAGTCCAAGGCGCGGATTGATGGGTGACAGCCGACTGGCCAGTTACTACATTCACCCACCACGGTTCGTCGTCTTCGCACGGATGCGGAGGGTGGTCATGGTGCAGTGGGATGTCGCACGATCGCCCGCGAGCGTGCGACTGCTCACCCGGCTGGGCGCCGAGCACGGTTTACCGCCGCAGGTGTGTCTGGAGAACACCGGAATGCAGGAGTCGGTCCTGCGTGATCCTTCCGCGACTGTCAGCGCTCGTCAGGAGCTGACCGTGATCGCCAACTTGCTGCGCGCGCTGGGGGATCCGCCGGGTCTGGGCTTGGAAGCCGGCGTCAGGTATCACCTGACCACGTACGGCATCTGGGGTTTCGCGATGATCAGCAGCCCCAGCTGGCGCAGTGCGATCGAGGCGGGCCTGCGCTACCTGGACCTGACGTTCGCGTTCACCAGCATCCAGGCACGGGATCGCGGCGACGAGTTTCATCTGGTGCTGGACACACCGGACATCCCACGGGACTTGCAGCGGTTCGTGATGGAGCGCGACAGCGCGGCAATCCAGACCATCCAGCGCGAGCTGTTCGCCTCACCGATGCATATCCGGGACATCAGCTACGCGTTCCCGCCGCCGGCGTCGGGCGCGCAGCGGTACGTCGAGATCTTCGGTGTGGAGCCGATGTTCGGCGCGGCCGAGAGCGCGGTGGGCATCCCGTCGGGGATCCTGGATCTGCCGCTGCCGCAGTCCGACGAGTTCACCACCGCGCTCGCCCGGGAGCAGTGCCGCCATCTGCTGGCCGGCCGGCATGCGCGCACCGGGCTGGCCGGACGCGTACGCGACCACCTGCTGACCCGGACGGCGGCCCCGCCCGATGTCGAACGGGTGGCGGCCGCACTGCACATGAGCGAGCGCACGCTGCGCCGGCGGCTGGCCCGGGAAGGGGTGTCCTTCCGCAGGCTGCTGGACGAGATCCGCGAGCAGCTGGCCGAGGAGCTGCTGGTCACCGACGGGCTGCCGGTCGCGGAGGTGGCGCACCGTCTGGGGTACGTGGAGGTGTCGAGCTTCTCGCAGGCGTTCCGGCGGTGGAAGGGCGTGGGGCCGCGCGAGTTCCGGTCGCGTCAGCCGGCGCCCCGGCGCTGAGTCCTGCGCCGCCGCCGGCCGACGGTCGTCCCGGGGGTGACGCCGAGGAACTCGGCGACCACGGCGGCCAGTTCGTCTCTCATGGTGAGCAGCCCGAGGTGGCCGTCGGGGTAGACGTGCAGCTGGGCGCGCGGGATCAGGCGGGCCATCATCCGGGCGTTGACCAGCGGGATGATCGGGTCGTCGTCGCCTGCGAGGATGAGGGTGGGCTGACGGATCAGCGGCAGGAACGGGGTGCTGGTCCAGCCGGCGCCGGAGGCGAGCTGGTAGAGGTAGCCGCGGGCGGAGAGCTTGCGTTCGAAGTCCAGCAGCAGCTTCTGCACCAGATCCGGTTGGTCGCGCAGGCGGCCGCCGTAGATCCGGCCGGCGATGGCCCGCACGTAGTCGGCGTCCCAGTACCGCCTCGGGGTGGCCATGTGCCCGAGCACCCTGGGGTGGGCCGGCACCATCATCCAGCCGGTGGCGGTGGACACGAGCACCAGCTGCCGACAGCGGCGCGGATTCTGCAAGGCAAGCTGCTGGGCCAGGCCGCCGCCCCAGGAGATGCCGAGCACGTCGAACCGGTCGTGGCCGAGTGTGTCGAGCAGTCGGCCGACCAGCCTGGCCAGTGCCGGAAACGGGTAGGGCAGCTGCGGCACGGGCGAGCCGCCGACCCCGGGCGGGTCGAACCGGATCACCTCGATCGCCGGGTCGAGCGCGTCCACGAACGGGTCGAGCAGATCCAGGCTGGCGCCGATCCCGTTGCACAGCAGCAACGGCGGCCGGTCAGCGTCGGTGCCGGGCCGGACGGCGACGCGCAGTCGCCGCCGTCCGACCATGACGAAATGTACGGAACCGCCCATCAGTGGTCCAGGACGTAGCTGCCGGGGGCATCGCCTCGCACCTGGAACTGCCCGCCGCCGGGCGACTCGGGCGCCGGCACCCGCTCGCCGGAGCGCTCACCGAGCCAGCGGATGTAGTCCGGCCACCACGAGCCGGCCGTGGTGGTCGCGCCGGCCGCCCAGTCGTCGGCACTGGCCGGGGTGTCCTCGGCGACCTGGTAGCTGGACTTCTTGTTGCCCGGCGGGTTGACCAGTGAAGCGATGTGCCCGTTGGTGGACAGGACGAACCGGCTCTTGCCACCCAGCAGTTGGGTGCTGGCGTAGCAGTTGCGCCACGGGCAGATGTGGTCGGCGATGCCGGCGACGACGTAGGAGTCGAGCTGCACCTGGCTGAGGTCGATTTCGCTGCCGAGCAGGGTGGCGCCGCCAGGCCGGGTCAGGGCGTTGGCCATGGCGAGCGTGAGGAAGTCGCGGTGCAGTTTGGAGGGCATCCTGGTGGTGTCGGCATTCCAGTAGAGGATGTCGAATGCCGGGGGCCTGCGACCCTGCAGGTAGTTGTTGACCCAGTAGTTCCAGACCAGGTCGCTCGGGCGCAGCCAGGCGAACACCTCGGCCAGTTGCTTACCGTCCAGGTAGCCGCGTGCCCGAGACGTGGCTATCGCCGCCTTGGCGATGTTCTCGTCGACGATCGCCCCTGCTGTGCCTGCCCTGGCCTGGTCGAGCAGGGTGACCATCAGGGTCAGCGAGGTCAGTTGGTCCTGGCGGCCGCCGGCGGCGAGGTGCGCGGCCACCAGGGCGCTGAGGATGCCGCCCGAGCACGCGCCGAGCAGGTGTGCCGAGCCGGCCGCGGTGATCGTACGGGTGGTGTCCAGCGCCTCGAGCACGGCCCCCGCGTACGCGTCCAGGCCCCACTTGCTGTGCCGGGCGTCCGGATTGCGCCACGACATGAGGAACACCTGTACACCCTGGCCGACGAAGTACTCGATCAGGCTGCGCTGCGGGGCGATGTCCATGATGTAGAACTTGTTGATCGTGGGTGGGACGATCAGCAGCGGTGTCGAGTACACCGTCTCGGTCTGCGGCTGGTACTGGATGAGCTCGAACATCGGTGTACGCAGCACCACCGCGCCGGGCGTCACGGCGAGGTCGCTGCCGACCTCGTAGGCGTCGGGCGGCACCATGGTCGGCACGCGGGGGGCCCCGGCCAGATCGCCGAGCAGGTTGCGCAGCCCCCGCACGGCGCTGGCGCCGCCGCTGTCGATCATCGCCTTCCAGGCCACCGGGGACAGCAGCGGATTGTTCGATGGCGACGCCGCTTCGAGAAGGTTGGACGCCAGGAACGAGACCCGCTCGCGGTCCTGCCACTCCAGTGGCACGTCCTGCACCAGTCCCTCGACCAGGGTCGAAGTCGCCAAGTAGGCCTGAACCGCCCTGCGCAACAGGGGGTTTTGCGTCCAGGCCGGGTCGGCGAACCGGCGGTCGCGGGTGGACGGAGCAATGCTTGACGAGCCGTAGGCGATTCTGCCGTACTCGACGGCCAGACCGCCCACCCGGCTGGCCACCCGCCGCGGGCGGCTGGCGAGTGCGCCGGCGAACCGGGCGGTGGAAGCACCGGGCAGGAAGCGGCGGTGCACGCCCAGCGCCGCGCCGGTGAGCATCAGGTCGAGTGCACCGGCGACCTCGACGGCCTCGTCGTCGAGCGGTATGGCCGACGGGTCAGGGTACGTGCGAGCGGCTTTCATGGGTACGCCTCCGTTTGGTGTCGAGCGTCAGACGAACGCCGAGAAGCCGGTGATGTGGCGGCCGACGATCAGGTTCTGGATGGTCTCGGTCCCTTCGAAGGTGTGGATGGCTTCGATATCGGCCATATGCCGGGCGACGTGGAAGTCGAGCAGGATGCCGTTGCCGCCCAGCAGGTCGCGGGCCTCGGCGAGCACGTGCCGCGCGGTTGCGGTGTTGTGTGCCTTCGCCAGGCCCGCGAGCGTCGGTTCCGGCCGCCCGCCTGCGGCGAGGTCGGTTCGGCGAGCCGACGGCTGTGCAGGTGTATCGCGGTGACCTTGGCCGGCATCTTGACCAGACGCGCACGAAGGCGCCGGTGCGGGCCGGTCCTGCGCGAGCCGGAAGCTGACCAGCGGCTTTCCGCATTGCACCCGGCGCCCCGCACAGCTGAGGGCGGCGTCGTAGCCGGCGACCGCGTGCCCGAGCGCCGCCCAGGCGCACACGGCCCGGGGGGGGTGGTCAGTGCAGCCGCGGTGTCGGTGAACGACCGGGCCCCGGGCAGCTGGTTCTCCGTCGGTATCCGCACGCCGGTCAGGTCGATGTCGGCCGGCCGTACGGCGCGCACCGAGCCCTTGCTCCCGATCGCCCGCGCGTCATAGCCGGGCGTGCCCACCAGGAGCCCCTTGACCTGCCGGTCGGCTTCGTCGCTGGTCCACAGCACCACAACGTCGGCGATGGTGCCGGTGCCGATCCACCTCTTGTGCCCGTTGATCACGTATGCATCGCCCTCGCGGCGGGCCGAGGTGCGTCGTCGCCGGTGAGCTTCATCGTCTCGCCGATCGAGGCGCCCATGGCGACGAGGTTCGCGTGGTCAAGCCGTACGCCCTTGGGCCGGCCGGTCGAGACGGCGACCACGTCACCGGCGCCGATGCCGGCCGCGGCGAACTGCTCGGCGACCCGGTGGGCCGCCTCCGCGTACGTCAACTCGACCTGGCCGTCGCGTATGCAGGCCCGGGCGTGCACCTCGGGCGGCCGGTGCCACGGCACATAACCGATCCTCACGTACCCACCTCACCGAAGAGCCCACGCTGACCAATCAGACGGGCTTGGGCAGGCAGGATCCGGCGCTGTTCACCGTGAGCCGGCCCCGCCCGCATCGCATGCCTGTCACCTGCCCAGAAGGTAGGAGGGGGTGAAGGCTCGGTACATGTGAGCACAGGCCGAACAGTTACTGGATTCGGCCAACGGCACCGCTGTGCCGCCTCGGGGCGGTCCGTGCCGCTGTAGCCGCGCAGCGTGACCCCGGATGGTCAGCTGATCAAAAGCGCGAGGTTTGAGTGCCGGAAACCCGGGCCACGGGGTGAGAGATGGCCCCTTCCCGGGCGGACTTCTGGGCGGCGACTCGGGAGCTTCGAGGGTAGATGCGACCTGGAACACGTACGAAACGGTTTCGTTTTGATAGACCCTAGGACCTAAGCTCACCGGTGTACGAAACCGTTTCGTTCGATGGGAGTGGATGAGCATGGCTGATGCCGCAACGGGGCGCCGCAGCCGGATCACGCCCGAGCGCGAGGCCGAGCTCTACGCGGCCGTGCTCGATCTGCTTCGGGAGGTCGGCTACGACGCCCTGACGATGGACGCCGTGGCCGCCCGCACCCGGTCCAGCAAGGCCACCCTCTACCGCCAGTGGGGGAGCAAGCCGGAGCTGGTCGTCAAGGCGCTCAGGCACCAGAAGCCGGTGACGATAGGCGAGATCGACACCGGGAGCCTGCCCGGCGACTTCCACGCGATGGTCTCGCAGTCCGACGACTGCCAGATGGAGCGGGACACCTCGCTGATGCGGGGCCTTGCCATGGCGGTGCGCGAGAACGCCGATCTTCTGCGCGCCCTGCGTGAGCTGCTGTTCGAGCCGGAGATGACCGGCCTCGACCGGATGCTGCGGCGGGCCGTGGAGCGGGGCGAGATCCGCGCGGACAACCCCGCGCTGGAGTACGTACCGCACATGCTGGTCGGCGCTCTTGTCGTCCGGGGGCTGATCGACAACCAGCCGCCCACGAAGGCCTTCCTCACCTCGTACATCGACGCCGTGGTCCTCCCCGTCCTCGGCGCCTGACACCCCGGGGGCCCCGCACCCCTCTCGCAGCACCTGACGCGGCCGCTCACGTCGTCGGCCGATGACACCTGCCCCATAAGACCCCACGACCTGACCCGGGAGTACTTCCTCGTGGCCACATTGCTCTACAAACTGGGCCGGCTCTCCTTCCGGCGGCGACATTTCATCGCCCTCGTCTGGGTGGCTCTGCTGACCCTTGCGGGTGTGGGCGCTGCACAGGCGCCCGCGGCGGGCTCCACCTCCTTCTCGATCCCCGGCACTGAGGCGCAGAAGGCCTTCGAGCTACTGGAGGATCGTTTCCCCAGCGCCAGCGCCGACGGAGCCACCGCGCGCGTCGTCTTCAAGGCGCCAGACGGCGAGAAGATCACCTCCTCCGACAACAAGGCCGTCGTCAAGGAGGCTGTCAAGGAGCTCGGCTCGGGCTCCGAGGTCGCCGCCGTCACCGACCCGTTCCAGGTCAAGGGAGTCAGCCAGGACGGTACGACCGCGTATGCGCAGGCGTCGTACAAGGTCTCCAGCAGGGAGCTGGAGGACTCCTCGCGTGACGCGCTCGAGGACACGGTAGAGGAAGCGCGGAACGCGGGGCTGACCGTCGAGATCGGCGGTGACGCGCTCGAGGCGGCCCCCGAGACGGGCGCCACCGAGGTCATCGGCATCGGCGTCGCGGCGGTCGTGCTGGTGATCACCTTCGGTTCGCTGATCGCGGCTGGACTGCCGCTGCTCACCGCACTGATCGGCGTCGGCATCGGTATCTCCACGATCACCGCGCTGGCGAACACGCTCGAGCTGGGCTCCACCACCTCCACCCTCGCGATGATGATCGGCCTCGCCGTCGGCATCGACTACGCCCTCTTCATCGTCTCCCGCTACCGCGCCGAGCTCGCCGAGGGCCGTGAGCGCGAGGACGCGGCGGGACGGGCCGTCGGCACCGCGGGCTCCGCGGTGGTCTTCGCCGGTCTCACAGTCGTGATCGCGCTGGTGGGCCTCTCCGTCGTCAACATCCCCGTGCTCACCAAGATGGGCATCGCGGCCGCCGGCACCGTCGTCATCGCGGTCCTCATCGCGCTCACCCTCGTCCCGGCGCTCCTCGGATACGCGGGCAGGACGGTGCGGCCCGCAGGCGTGAAGAGCAAGCTGCTCGGCGGCGGCCGCAAGAAGGCCAAGGGCGAGTCCGGCGGGCACAGCGCGGAGAAGCCCAACATGGGCACGCGGTGGGCGCGCTTCGTCGTCCGCCGCCCCGTCGCGGTGCTGCTCCTCGGCGTCGTGGGCCTGGGTGCCGCCGCGGTCCCGGCCGCCTCGCTCGAGCTCGGTCTGCCGGACGACGGGTCGCAGCCGACCAGCACCACGCAGCGCAAGGCGTACGACCTGCTCTCCGAGGGGTTCGGGCCCGGCTTCAACGGGCCGCTGCTGGTCGTCGTCGACGCGAAGTCCAGCGACGCCCCGAAGACGGCCGTCAAGGAAGTGGCCACGACCATCAAGGGCCTCGACGGCGTGGCCGCGGTGACCCCGGCGAAGTACAACAAGGCCGGCGACACCGCGATGATCACCGTGGTGCCGGACTCCAAGCCGTCCTCGGCCGAGACCGAGGACCTGGTGCACGCCATTCGCGACGCGGGCACGGACATCAAGGCCGACACCGACGCGAAGGTGCTGGTCACCGGCTCCACCGCGATGAACATCGACATCTCGCAGAAGCTCAACGACGCGCTGCTCCCGTATCTGGCGCTGGTCGTCGGTCTGGCCTTCGTGCTGCTGATCGTCGTCTTCCGCTCGATTCTCGTGCCGCTCAAGGCCGCGCTCGGCTTCCTGCTCTCCGTGATGGGCGCGCTCGGCGCCGTCGTCGCGGTCTTCCAGTGGGGCTGGCTCGCCGACCTCATGGGCGTCGAGGAGACCGGCCCGGTGATGTCGACGATGCCGATCTTCATGGTGGGCGTCGTCTTCGGCCTGGCGATGGACTACGAGGTCTTCCTGGTCACGCGTATGCGAGAGGCGTACGTGCACGGGGAGCGGCCCGGTCAGGCCATCGTGACCGGATTCCGGCACGGGGCCCGGGTGGTCACCGCCGCGGCCGTCATCATGATCGCGGTGTTCGCCGGCTTCATCGGCTCCAGCGAGTCGATGGTCAAGATGATCGGCTTCGGTCTCGCGATCGCCGTCTTCTTCGACGCGTTCATCGTACGGATGGCCATCGTCCCGGCGGTCCTGGCGCTGCTCGGCAGGGCGGCCTGGTGGCTGCCGAAGTGGCTCGACCGCGCGCTGCCGAACGTCGACGTCGAGGGCGAGGGCCTGCGCGACACCCACGACACCTCGAAGGACCCCGACCCGGAGCCCATGGGTACGGCCCTCCCGGCCTCCGCCGACACCGTGCCCGTCGCCGTGCGCGAGCCGGTGGCCGTGGGGGTGGCCGCGTCCGGATCCGATGCCGGGCTCGCGCCGGTGCAGGAGCTCCAGGGGCAGGCCCTGGCCAGTACGGCAGCCGGTTCGGGTGAGGGGCTTTACGGGTCGAACGGCTCTGGCATTCGCGGCACTGTCCGCAACGCGAGCGGTGTGGCCGTCGCAGGTGCCGCAGTGACGCTGATCTCGCCGAGTGGACGGCAGCTGGGCCGCTCTGTGGCGCAGGCCGACGGCTCGTACGCGGTGAATGCCCCCGGGTCCGGCAGTTACGTGGTGATCGTGGCGGCCGAGGGGCACCAGCCGCACGCGTCCACGATCGCTGTGGGCGGGGAGGTGCTGCACGACATCGTGCTCTCCGGGGCGAGCGGTCCGGCGGGCGTGTCGGTGCGGGGCATCGTGTGTGCGGGCTCGGGCGCGGAGAGCCGGCCGCTGCCGGATGCACGGGTCACGCTGGTGGACGCGGCGGGTCATGTGGTCGCCACCGCCACCACCGGTGAGGGCGGCGCGTACGCCTTCACCGACCTGGTCGCCGGTGAATACTCGATCGTCGCCAGCGGCTACCCGCCGGTGGCGAGCGCGCTGCAGGTCGACGGGGCCGGAGTGGACGGCTTCGACATCCGCATGCACCACGCGGACGAGTAGTCCACTTCACCACCTGAGGACACATGGTCTCCGAGTCCGCCGAGAGCGGGGTGGACCCGGGCGCGCCGCCCGTGGGGACGGGGCAGGCGCAAGGGGTAGGGCCCGGCGGCAGCGCGAGCGGCGCTGCCGCCGGGCCCACGCGCGCGTGGACGTCCGGGCCCCGCCCCGGAGTCCGACTCCGGTGCTTCCACCGTCCGCCGCCTCAGTGCGTGATCGAAAGTACGGGCGGGAACTCCGATAAGACACATTGTGGCCCTGGCCATATTGTTTTCCCTGGTCAGGGCCACAATGGCAGACGAGTCGGGCTGTACGCCGGGATCTGTGCAGCGAAATCGGCGGCGCACACGTGGAGAATCAGCTGACGCCCCGGCCGCGGCCGGCCCAGTACGGCTCCCGCAGCTTGAACTTCTGGATCTTCCCCGTCGCCGTCCGCGGGATCGCGTCCCGGAACTCCACACTCGTCGGCGCCTTGTACCCCGCCATCCGCCCCTTGCAGTACGCGATGATCTCCGCCTCACTCACCGCCGCCCCCTCGGCCACCACCACCAACGCCTTGATCGTCTCGCCCCACTTCGCATCCGGCACCCCGATGACCGCCACCTCCGCCACCGCCGGATGACTGAAGATCGTGTCCTCCACCTCGATCGACGACACGTTCTCACCACCCGTGATGATCACGTCCTTCTTCCGGTCGGAGATCGTCAGATGCCCGTCCGCCTCATCGATCGAACCGCCGTCCCCGGTGTGGAACCAATCCCCCTCCAGCGCCGCCGCCGTCTCCTCCGGCTTCTCCCAATAGCCGTCCAGGACCACATTCGACCGCGCCAACACCTCGCCCGAATCCGCGACGTGAAGTTTCACGCCCAGCGCGGGCAGCCCCGCCCGCGACAGCTTGCGCGCCCGCTCCTCAGCCGGCAACTCCGCATCTTCCGGCCGCGCCCGGTTGAACGTCAGCACCGGCGACGTCTCCGTCAGACCGTAGATCTGCGTGAACTCCCACCCCAGCTCCTCCTCCACCCGTTGGATCATCCGGCTGGGCGGCGGCGCCCCCGCACACACGATCCGTACGCGATCACGCCCCGGGACCTCCCCCTCCCAGCCCGTCGCCGCGTCCAGCACCGCGTTCCACACCGCCGGCGCACCGCACATCAGCGTCACCCCGTGCTCATCCACCCGCCGCAAGATCTCCGCCCCATCGACCTTGCGCAGCACCACCTGCTTCACGCCGAGCCCGGCCATGACGAACGGCATCCCCCAGCCATTGCAGTGGAACATCGGCAGCGTGTGCATATACACGTCCCGCTCCCACACCCGCGTATGCAGACCGAAGGTCAGACCGTTCACCCAGATGTTGCGGTGCGTGAGCTGAACCCCCTTGGGGCGAGCCGTCGTTCCTGAGGTGTAGTTGATCGTCGCGGTGGCATCCTCGTCAGGATTCGACCAAGGGCGCGGCTCCACGCCGAACCGCATCAGCTCGCTCTCCGTCTGCTCCCCCAGGACGAACCGGTGATCCGACTTGATGTCCGCCACCGTGTCCTGGACCTCGGGATCGACCAGCAGCACCGAAGCCCCGCTCTGCCGGACCACGTACTCGATCTCCTCCGCCTTCAGACGGAAGTTGACCGGCACACAGATCCGCCCGCTCATCGGCACCGCGAACAACAACTCCAGGAGACGAGCCGAGTTGTGGCTGACCACCGCCACCCGCTCGCCCTCCCCGACGCCCAGCGCATCCAGGCCCGCCTGCCAAGCCCTCACGCGCTCACCGACCCGCCCGTACGTCGACGCCGGCACCGGCGGCGCGGGCTGGCTCGGCTCGTCGATCACCCCGGGACTGGCGGCGAAGCCCAGCTCGGCACGGTCCAGGAAGTCCGCAATCGTCATCGGAACGCGCATCGCTCTCCCCTACTCCTCTATATAACGTGCTGGCTACTTAAGGCTGTTGGAGCCGGCAGGCCGGTCAGGACTCGCCGTCCATCACGCCGCAATCCGCATTCGAAAGGCAATGCCCCCTGATCTTGACGTCTTGAAGACGTCGTCGGCGCGGCCGACATAGGTCCGTCTCGGCGCCTGCCGTCATGCGTCCTCCTCGTTGCGGGACCGGTGCCCAGGATCGTGTAATCAGTGACGCAGGTCTCACTACCCCCGTACGGGGGCGATTTCTGTCGGGAGGACGGAACTCATGACCTCAGCGGCAGAGACGGTGGAGATACGAGCGGCGCTGCCACGGCTCCGCCGGGCCACCGGGTTGCAGATCGCCTTCGGCGGCCTGCTCCACGAGCCACGTCAGATGCGGATCGCCGAACTGAACGGCGCGGTGACAGGCGCACTGCGCGGGCTGGCGATCTGGTCGGGCCATGGGCTCGGCGGCAAGGCGATCGCCCGGTCGCGGCCGTGCGTGGTGACCGACTACGCGACGGCCCGGCACATCAGCCATGAGTACGACACGCCGGTGGCGGCCGAGGGCCTGCGGTCAGTGGTCGCCGTGCCCATCGTCGTACGCCGGAGAGTACGGGGCGTGCTGTACGGGGCACTGCGGCAGGCCCTGCCGCTGGGCGACCGCACCCTCGACGCGGCGGTCGCGGTCACGCGGGACGTCGAGCAGGGCTTGGTCGTCCGGGACGAGGTCCAGCGGCTGCTGACCGCGGCCCGCACACCGGAGCCGGCCGACAGGGCCGGCGCCTGGGAGACTGTCCGCGACACCCACACCGAGCTCCGCGCCCTCGCCCCTCGCATCCCCGACGCCCCGCTCCGCGAGGAGCTGCTCGCCCTGTGCGACCGCCTCGCGACCGCGAACGCCCCGGCCGCCCGCGATGTGTCGATCACCCTGTCGCCGCGCGAGCTGGACGTCCTCGCCTGTGTCGCCACCGGCTGCACCAACGCTGCCACGGCCGACCGCCTGGGCCTGCGCCCGGAGACGGTCAAGGGCTATCTGCGCGCCGCGATGCGCAAGCTGGGGGCGCACACGCGCCTGGAGGCGGTGGTGGCGGCGAGGCGGGCGGGGCTGCTGCCCTGAGGCGGGGTGGCCCTGAGGCCGGGCTGCTGCCCTGAGGCGGGGCCGCTGTCCTGACACGAAGAAGGCGGCTCCCTCACACGGAAGAGGTACAGCGGATGGTATCGGCGGACCGGCTGCTCGCCTTCGCGGCGATGTCCCTGCTGGTGATCGTGATTCCGGGCCCGAGCGTGCTGTTCGTGATCGGCCGGGCGCTGGCACACGGGCGGCGCACCGCGTTGGCGACCGTGCTCGGCAATGTCATCGGTTCGTACGTCCTCGTCGTCGCCGTCGCACTCGGCATCGGGGCGCTCGTCGAGAGATCCGTGACCGTGTTCGTCGCGGTGAAGCTCGCGGGGGCCGCGTATCTGGTGTTCCTGGGCGTTCAGGCATTCCGGCACCGCAAGGAGCTGAGACTCTCGGCGGCTCCTGCGGAGTCGGGCGTCCCGGTCGTTTCCGGCCGCGGCGATCTGCGGACGGTCGTGGACGGCGTGGTCGTCGGGGTCACCAATCCCAAGGGCATCGTCTTCTTCGCCGCCGTACTCCCCCAGTTCGTGGACCACTCGCTGGGCCAGGTGCCCGCGCAGATGCTCCTGCTCGGGCTGGTGCCGATCGGGATCGGCCTGGTCACGGACACCCTGTGGGGCCTGGGCGCGGCGGCCGCCCGGAACTGGTTCGCCCACTCGGAGCGGCGGCTCTCGCTGGTCGGCGGCGCGGGTGGCTTCGCGATGATCGGGCTCGGGGTGACGGTGGCGGCGACGGGGCGGGCGGACTGAGCCGGGGCCGGGCGGCCCGAAGCGAGGCACCTACTCCGCGACATCCCCGAACCGCACGTCGCGCACCATGGCCGAGGTCATGGCGGTGAGCAGGTGCTCCCCCTCCTCGGTCACCGCGGTGCGCTGCGCCCGCGTAAGCCTCACGAACGGCTGGACGGTCAGGGTCGCGGTCTCCTTCGTCTCCTCCAGCCGCCACAGCCCGGCGAGGAACCCGTCGACGAGGAACACGCAGAAGGATTGGTTGCCCTTCCAGGTACGTGCCTTGAGTTCCTCGGCGACGACCCGGCTGCGGTCGGCGTGCGACAGCAGCAGATTGTCGTACTCGGGGAGGAAGCGCGGCGGCGCCGGGGTGTCCGGGTCGGGGTGCGGGGCGTCCGGGAGGTCGAAGAGCTCCACACCGTTCTCGTCGCGGAAGGTGAGCAGCTCGGGGCGAAGCCGTTCGAAGGCGTCCCGGAGCCGGGTCAGCCCGGACCAGGTCTGCATGTCCTTCACCGATGCGGGCCCGAATGCGGCGAGGTAGCGCCGTACGATCGCGTCGGGCGCGGGAGCGGGCTCCACCGGCCGGCCGAACCACTCATCGGCGGTGGTCAGCGTGACCTGGCCGCTCCGGCCCCACAGCCCGCGCGGCGTGGTCTGCACCAGGGGCAGGAGGCAGCGCGCGGCGGTGGTGAGGGCGAGCGGATCGGCGTCGGGCCACTGTGCGATCAGGGCCTCACGGAGCTCCTTGACCGGGCGGGGGCGCTCCTGGAGCAGTTCGCGGCTGAGCGCGGTGAGCCGGGCCAGGTCGACGCCGTCGAGCCCCCTGAGGAACATCCTCAGCTCCCGGTCCGGCCCTCCGGCCTGCGCGAACGTGCGCAGGGCGAGACAGTCCGATGCGGTGTGGGTGTGGATGGTGGAGCGCAGCGTGACCAGTCGCCCGACCTCGCGCGACTCCATCAGCCCGGAGAGTTCCTGTGGGCGGAATCCGTGCAGGCGGGCGGCGAGGGCGTAGTACGGCGGTTTGACGTTCTGCGCCTGGAGCCCGACGAGGTGCTCGACGGCCGCCTTCGCGGACATCCGGTTCTCCGGGTCGCGGCGCAGCAGGAGCTGACGGGCCAGGGTCGCGCGGTTGAGGGCCCGGCGGCCGAGCACGGGGGGCGTGCCGGGCATCCTTTGCACCCCCTTCGTCCCGTGCGTCGGCTGCGTCGGCTGCGTCGGGCGTGTCTTCGAGGCCATGAGCGGCACGCTACTCGCCGTTGCGGACACCTTCTGTCCGCAAGGGTCCGTCGGCATCGCGGATCCCGGTTCCGCGATGCCGGGGGAATTCAGCCCGTATATCCTGCCCGTGGCCGTTGAGCAGGGCCGCAGGAAACGCCCCACGGGAGGTGACCAGGATGTCCGACCGAAGGGCGCGCCCCGCGCCGGTCCCGAAGAAGCACGCCTGGCGCCGCCGCCCGTCCGTGCCCGGCCCGCCGCCCCCTCCTCCGGGCTCTGCAGCAGTACCGGAGACCTCCGCCCCCGTCCAGAAGGACCAGGGCAGCATCGTCCAGGCCGCGCTGTACCGCGACGGCCGCCGCGTCTCCGCACCCGTCTCGCTGGCCGAGACCTTCCGGCAGCTGCGCGAGGAGCCGGCCGGTATGGCCTGGATCGGTCTGCACCGGCCGACCGAGCCCGAACTGCTCTCGCTGGCGGAGGAGTTCGACCTCCACCCTCTCGCCGTCGAGGACGCGATGGAGGCCCACCAGCGCCCAAAGCTGGAACGTTACGGCGAAACCCTCTTCGTCGTCCTGCGTGCGGCCCGCTATCTCGACGCCCAGGAGGAGGTCGACTTCGGCGAGCTCCACGTCTTCGTCGGCAGCGACTTCCTGATCACGGTCCGCCACGGCGCGGCCCCCGACCTCTCGGCGGTCCGCCGCCGCATGGAGTCGACCCCCGAGCTCCTCGCCCTCGGCCCCGAGGCGGTGCTGTACGCCATCCTCGACGCCGTCGTCGACGGGTACGCCCCGGTCGTCGCGGGCGTGCAGAACGACATCGACGAGATCGAGACCGAGGTCTTCAGCGGTGACCCGGCCGTGTCCCGCCGTATCTACGAACTCTCCCGCGAAGTGGTCGAGTTCCAGCGCGCGACCCGTCCCCTCGTCGGCATGCTCCACGGCCTGATGGCCGGATTCGCCAAGTACGGCACGGACGAGGAGCTCCAGCGCTACCTCCGCGACGTCGCCGACCACGTCACCCACACCAGCGAGCGCGTCGACGGCTTCCGCCAGGCCCTGACGGACATCCTCACGGTCAACGCGACCTTGGTTACGGAGCAGCAGAACGCGGAGATGCGGGCGCTGGCGGAGGCGGGCTTCGAGCAGAACGAGGAGATCAAGAAGATTTCCGCATGGGCGGCGATTCTCTTTGCTCCCACACTCGTGGGAACCATCTACGGCATGAACTTCGACAACATGCCCGAACTCAAGTGGGCAGGCGGCTACCCCTTCGCAATCCTGCTGATGGCAGTGGTCTGCGTGAGCCTTTACGTCATCTTCAAGAAGCGCGACTGGCTGTAGACCGCAGAGCAGCGCCGTTGATCAACTTAGCTCTTGCGAACGTCTAGAAACGGCCTGCAGGGCCCCCTGGGGAGAATCTGGGGAGAATCCGCAGCCCGCCCACGCCGGGTGTACTCCCTCGCTCCTTGGGGCTGGCCCTCCCGCACCGCCGACCACCTTCAACTGCACGCGGCTGCGGAGGGTAACGAAGGCGGGTGGCACAGCATCTGCTGTGCCACCCGTTGTCGCGACCAGGTCTGTCCTGTCTCGCCCGACGACTACACCGGCAGTCGTCCAACAACCTTGCCGGTAGAGCGTCGATGTCCGACCCCCTGGCTAGCCTGTCCCCGTGACGCCCACCGATGACCGACAGTTCCCCGCCGCGCTGGCCACTGCGATGGCCGTTCGATTCGACTATGCCGACGGGAAGACCGGGGTCGACTTCGAGCCCTTCCCGGCCTTCCTGTCCGCTGCCGAGACCGCCGACTGGTTCCAGGCGTGGACCGGGAACAGCGAGCTGGACGGCAGCGACTTCCGCGTGTTCGGGCAGGACGGCACGGGCGGGTACGCGGCGTTGTGGCTCATCCGCCCGAGCCGACCACTGGCCGAGCAGCCCGTCGTCTTCCTCGGGTCCGAGGGAAAGACCGGTGTCGTCGCCCGCGACCTGGGCGACTTCCTGTGGCTACTGGCCGACGGCTTCGGCCCCTGGGAAGCCGCCACCTCGTACGAGCCCGACTGGAAGGCGCACCCCAATCCGGAGTTGGCATCCATCGCCGAAGGGTTCGCACCGAACCAGCGCCGGTCGGCGGCAGCCGTGATCGAGCTAGCGGCCCAGGAGTTCCCCGACTTCGACGACACCATCATGGAGCTCTGCCGCTGAACCCAGCGTCGTCACCTGCACGACCGGCCGGAATCACTGGACAAACCTCGATCGGACGCGAGTGATCACCGCCGAACTCACCGCTTCGGCACGGTCCCCACGGCAGGGGAATGGGGGCCGCTCACTCAAGTCACCACGATCCTCTGTCGCGTTCGAGCATCCGTCGACCTCCTGGCTCCGTTGCTGGCGGCAGGGGCCGCCCACCACTGATCCTGCGACTGCCAGTCGGCTACCTCGCCGATCACCTCTCGGGCCAGCCCCTGGACCAACTGATCCGGCAGGATCAGCGCCGGTCAGGTCGGCCAGGCCGCCGGGGCAGACCAGGCCGACAACCCGCCGGATCGTGGCGGCACTCGGTGCGACCCGCACACCCAACGCCCCGACGACCCGGGCACCGAGGCGGGCCAGGGCGTGCTGAGGAGCATTCCCGGACCGCTGGCCGATGGCCGCGCACGAGCGCGCGCCGGCAAGCACCGCCGAGGCGGCGACCAGCAGCACCGCCACGAACGGGTGACGAACCCCCCGACGCCGCCGCGGATCGGGCAGCACCCGCAACCGCTCCACCAGCGGCAATCCCTTCACGCTGCCCAGAGCGGGCGACTTGGTCAGGCAGACGGTGGCAGACTGGCGGCACATCGAAGCTCCGGCTGTTCAGGGCGACTTGGGAAGGTCACCCCGTTCAACCGGAGCTTCGTTGCATTCGTGACGGCCCGACCCGCACTTCTCGCACCACCGCGACCTGCGGACTCACGTGATCACCGGGACTTCGAAGCGCCCCTGGGGCGTTGGGGGTGCGCGTGAATATCCACCACCCGGACGGTCGCCGGTGGAACGAGTCCGTCAATATTGCGTGATAAACGCCGCTCGGATCACCGACCGCCTTTACTTACAGAGACACAGCCGCTCGTTCCGAAACGATCGCCCTTTCAAAGCGCTCGAGAAGAACGCATGACCGCGGCCATGGTCGACCCGCTCGCCAACATTGACAGTGAGGACGCACACGGGTTCGCGTCCTGCACGAGAAATGGAACAGTCAGTGACCACCAATCGCACCCTCGTCATTGTCGCCCACCCGAACCTCACGGAATCCCGTGGCACCGCCACCTGGCTCGCCGAGATCAAGGACTTGGACAACGTCACCGTCCACGACCTCTACCAGACTTACCCCGATTTCAAGATCGATGCCGCACGCGAGCAGCAGCTGCTGCGCGAGCACGACACCGTCGTTCTCCAGTTCCCGGTCTACTGGTACAACGTAACCCCGCTGCTCAAGGCCTGGTTCGACGCGGTGCTGGTTCACGGTTTCGCCTTCACCTTCGACGGTTCCGCCTCCGCGCTGCAGGGCAAGAAGGCTTGGCTGGCCGTCACGGTCGGCAGCACCCTGGAGACCTACGCCGCGGAAGGCCTCGCCCGACGGACTCTCGAGGAGTACCTCGCCCCGGTCGCTCAAACGCTGGAGTTCTGCCAGCTTGACTATCAGGGTTTTCACTCCGTCTACGGCATGATCTTCAACCCGTCGGACGAGGACCTCGTCCTGAACGCCAAGGAATACCGCAGGCTCATCGCGACCAGTGAGACGCCGGTCGGCTGACCTCGATTATTCGTGAATTCTTCGAGTTTTCACGATCAATCACGATGTTTACTCTGGGGCCCAGCCCCAGGCCGCGCGTTCCTGCATGTCACCGCCGCTTCCTTCGCTGAACTCGACGGGAGTTCAGCGAAGGAAGCTCGGCTCAGGCTCGGTGAAGCAGTCTTGAAACCCTACGGGCGGCGGCCGAACCAACTCCTCCTGTGCTTGCCGTTAATGCCGTCCGTGCAGGTCACCCGCAGGGCACAGGTTACGATCTTCGTGCCGGTTCGGCGATGATCGCCGGCTGTGTGTCTACGATTCGTGTTTCTTCTGACGCTGCGGGTACCCGTGTGGCTGCGGCTCTCACGGCGTTCGGCGGCCTGGAAAGACGCGGAGATCCTTACTCTTTCGCCACCAGGTCGCGCTGCTCGAGCGTCGCGTGACCGCGCGCCCGAAGCTGACATGGGCGGATCGGGGTTTGTTCGCCGCGTTCCTGGCTCTGATACCTCGAGCCCGGCACGCGGGCCTGCGACTTCCCGTCAACCCCGCGACGATCCTCAAGTGGCACCGGGACCTGGTGAAACGACGCTGGGCGGAGAAATCGCGGCGCAAGAACCCGGGGCGTCCGCGCCGGCATCCCTCGATCACGAGGCTCGTGCTGCGCATGGCCCGCGAGAACGACGGCTGGGGGTATCGCCGCATCACCGGGGAGTTGGCAGGTCTCGGGATCACGGTGGCGCCCTCCACCGTCTGGGAGATCCTCAAGAGGCACGGTATCGACCCGGCCCCACGACGTAACGGACCGAGTTGGGCTACGTTCCTGCGTTCCCAGGCTGAGGCCAGGGAGCTGCCGGAAAATTACTTCGGGATCTTGGTGCTCTCCGGGACGAGGGTGTGTCCGGCGATGGCGGCGAGTTGCTCGGCGGTGGTCACGGTGATGGCACCAGTGGGTACGGTGTGCCCGAGAGCCGCGAGGTCGCGGCCGACGTCGCGGACGGCGGCGCCGATCATGGCCTTGGAGACGCTGAGGAGGGACGCCAGCGGCGGCTGGGGCAGGGACCAGCGGGTCTTGAGGACGCAGACCAGGAGGCGGTCGGCGATGGAGAGGTAGTGGCTGCCGGTGCCGGGGCCGGTCTTCTTGCCGGGGATCATGATCGGCGGGTGCTCGTCCAGGTAGTCGCGGTAGCGGCCGAGCAGAGTCTGCCAGGCGGCGGGCTCCATGCCGGTCAGGCTGGGATGGTGCAGCCATGCGGGGGCCTTGTCCCCCGCGGGGAAGCGGCCGAACTCCGGTGACGGGCACGGGGGTTCGGGGCCAAGCGGTTCGGGTCGGATGCTGTAGTTCCAGGTGCCGTGCCACTCGTGCGGCTCCAGGGGGAGCCGGTCCATGACGTGGTCGGGAACGGTGGTGCCGGTCGGGTGGGCGCCGGGGTCGAGTTCGGCGCGGACGGTGAGCCCGGTGCGGGTCGTGGTCGCGCCGATGGCGTTGACGACGACTTCATGGCTGGTGAGCGGCCTGCCGCGCCAGTTGGTGCTGATCCGGGAGAACAGGCGGTGCTCGATCTTGTTCCACTTCGATGTCCCCGGAGGGAAGTGGCAGACCGTGACCTCCAGGCCGGCCGCGTAGGTGAAGTCGGCGAGCTCCTTCTTCCAGGCCCGCACCCGGTAGCCGTTCGCCCCGCCGGCGTCCGCGGTGATCAGCAGCCGGGTCGCGTCCGGGTAGCGGGCCCGTCCCTCCGCCTCCCACCAGCGGCGCAGGGTGGCCACGGCGAACGCCGCAGTGTCCCCGTCGCAGCCCACCGAGACCCACCCGGCGTCCGCGGCCAGGTCGTAGATCCCGTAGGGCACCGCCTTCTGCGCGCCCTTCTCCGGGAAGTCGTGCGCGCGGACCTGCACGGGCTGACCGGCGTGGTGCCACTCGCGACCGGCCACGGCGTAGTCGCCGAGCACCTCCTTCTTCTTGGTGTCCACGCTGATCACCGGCTCGCCTGCCTGCGTGAACTCGCAGACCTTGTCGTTGATGTAGCGGAACTGGGCGTCCCGGTCGGGATGCCGGGCACCCTCGGTGGTCCGCGAGGTCGCCTGCAGGGAGAAGCCCTCCTCCTTCAGCATGGCGGCCACGGTGTCCGCGCCGATGCGGTACCCCTGAGCCGACAGCTCGGCGGCCAGTTTGCGGGTCGACTTGGTCGTCCACTGCAAGGGGGACTCCGGATCTCCGCGCTTCCCGGGCTCCACCAGCGCCAAGAGCGCGCCTACCAGGCCGGGGTCGTGCTCGCGCAGCCGCTTGCGCCCCGCCCCGGGCCGACGCACGCGCACCGAGGGCGACATCCCTGCGTCCAGTTCAGCCGCCCCGCGCGAGACGGTGTCCTCCGAAACCCCTGCGGCACGCGCCACCACACGGATCCCGCCGTGTCCCAGCGCCCGCGCACCCGCGCCGAGTACCAGACGCCGACGTCGCTCATCCAGATGCGGCAGCAACCGTGCGAACTTCTCCACCAGCGCCGCCTCGATCCCCTCCATCACACCGGGATCCCACGACCCAACCACCCTACAGAACAACGAAGTTATTAATCGTCAGCTCCCTGCTGGGCGGACCGCCGTACCCACGAAGAGCGAGAACATGTACACTCGCCCGAAGATATGATGTCCACTTCGTGGTGATGGTCATGGTCCGTAGTAGTTCATGAGCTGGTCGGGGGGCTGGTGTCGTGGCAGCGGCTGCATTGGAATGCCAGGTCGTGCAGGGTGGAGAGGTTCCCAGGCAGGCGTGCAGTGCGGGCCTGGCGGCGCTCCTCCTCGAAGGTGTCATCCAGGACGTGGTGCCGGTACTCGGCGGACCAGTGCAGCTGTTGACGGACCGCCAGGTCGCTGGGTCTCGCGTCCGAGGCCGGCAGGCTGGTGATACCGAACACGCATTCCTTAAACCACGATTGTGCGACTCCATGCCCGCGCGCCAAGTCCGGCAAAGCATGACCGATCACGAGAACTGGCTGACCATCACCGTGGAACGGAACTCGCCGGGGCTCTGGTGATGAAAAACGCCGTCTCCGACAGCCAAGTCCATTGACGAGGGCCTCCCTCCTCCAGGCTACCCGAGGAAAACTGGTGCCGCAAACCTTGCTGAGCGCCCCTGGTCCTAGACGGCCAGTGGGCGATATTTCTGAGCCAACGGTCCCCACAGTCGATGAATTGGACCACTGTATTATTCATGCCCTGCGTATCGACGGTCGGGCGCCGTTCAGCCGGATCGCCGAGGTTCTGGGCGTCTCCACGCAAACAGTCGCCCGTCGCTACGGGCGGCTGAGCAGCGAGCTGTCGCTTCGCGTTGTCGGGGTGGTGAACCCGCGGCAACCGTCAGGTGGGAAGTGGATTCTGAGGCTCACGGCCAGCCCGAACTCCGCTCAGAGTGTCGCGCAGGGCCTGGCTCGGCGGGACGACACCACCTGGGTGCGGCTCGTGTCCGGGGGAACCGAAATATGCTTCGTCATGAACTCCGCGGCGCACCATACGCTGCTGTTCCGCGAGATCCCTCGTGTCGCCAACATCGCCGAGGTGTCGGCGCACCGCCTGCTGCACACCTATCTAGGCGGTCCCACCGCATGGCAGGGGCACACTACGGCTCTCACCAACGAGCAGCAGGAACAACTGCGCCGAGCACTCGACTCGTCAGATGACGCTGACGAGCCCAAGCTCCGCTCATCCCTGACCCAGGCGGACTGGCACCTGCTGGCCGCGTTGCAGAATAACGGCCGCATCAGCTACACAGACCTCGCCGCCGAGACCGGCCAGTCTTCCTCGACCATTACGCGCCGACTCGCTGCTTTACAGGCCAGCGGCATGCTCACCTTCGACGTCGAGATCAGTGCAGAGGTATACGGCATCACCACGCAAGCCCTGCTGTGGATGTCGGTCGCCCCCGCGCACCTGAACCAGGTAGCGAGCACCCTGATCCAACACAGGGAACTAGCCTTCCTGGCCTCTACCACCGGCCCAACCAACCTGGTGGCCCTCGTCTTGTGCAAGAGTCCCAGTGAACTGCATGACTACCTGGCCGATAGGCTCAGCGCGCTGGACTCCATCCGCATGCTCGAAACAAGTCCTGTCCAGAGGACTCTGAAAACCTGCAGTCCGTTCCTGCACAGCAGCCCCAGACGTAGCAATTCAGCCTGACGCGGGTTCGGAGCCTCCATCAGTCGATCAGTCCAGGGTTTCAGCAGCGTGCGAAATGTCGGGTGGCCCGGGGGAATCTCACCCCCGGCTCCCGCAGATCCGTAGCGTGAGCCTCGTTTCCTCGACCAGAGGTCTGATGACGTGGCCTGGCCTGCGTGAAGTGCGCCGAACCACCGCACCCGTCGGATGCGGCGCTCGCCGCGCCCCGAGCCGAGCTTCCCTGGCTGAACTCCCGCCGAGTTCAGCCAGGGGAAGCGGCGGTGACGTGCAGGAACGCGGGGCCCGGGGCTCGGCCCCGGAATCATCAAGGTGAGTGGCCGGCCTCTCGGCAGCCTAGGGTCATCAGTGGTTGTAGACGAGGTGGGCGATGCGTTCGGCGATCATGATCGTGGTGAGGTTGGTGACGCTGGAGGGCACGTACGGAATGATCGAGGCGTCCACGACACGCAGGGCGGCGATTCCGTGCACGGCTCCGCGGGAGTCGACGACGGCCTGAGGCGAGTCGGCGGCACCCATGGGGGCGGTGGAGGTGGGGTGACCGTAGATGGAGAGGCTGGATTCGATCACCCGCATCAGTTCCTCGGCGTCGTCGGGCAGTTCGCGCGGCATCAGAAGCCCGGCGAGCGACGGCGCGAGTGCCGGGTCACGGGCCAGATCACGGGCGATTCGTACGCCTTCGAGCATGCGTCGGCGGTCGCGCTCGGTGCCGAGGTAGTTGTGGTCGATCAAGGGCTGGGCAAGCGGATCGCGGCTGGCGAGGCGCACCGTGCCCTGCGCCTCGGGGAGCACGAGAGCCGTGGACAGGGCGATGACGCCGCCGGCGGGCATGAACGGAGCCCCGTTGGGATGCACGGCGACGACGTTCAGGTCGAGTTCACCGTCCGCGGCCTCGCTGGAGGCGGTCCACAGCAGTGCGCCGAGGGCCGGAGCCATCTCCCCTCGCCCCGGGCCGAGTGCATAGACCGCGGGGCAGAAAGGGTGGTCTTGCAGGTGTTGTCCGACGGGTAGGTCGGCGAGGGGCTCGATGCCGAGCGACGCCAGTTCGCCGGCGGGGCCGATGCCGGAGCGCAGCAGGATCGCCGCGCTTCCGTAGGTCCCGGCAGAGAGGATCACCTCGTCGGCATTGTGCACGGTCCCGTCGGCGGTGACCACTCCGGTCGCACTGCCACCGCGGAACAGGACCCGGTCGACGGTGACGGCACCGTGCACCGTGAGATTCGGGCGAGCGCGCACCTCAGCGGTGAGGTAGACCAGTGCGGTGTTCTGTCGGATCCCATCGAGGACGTTGACCGCGAAGGCTCCGACGCCGTCCTGCTCGGCACCGTTGAAGTCGGTGATCCGCTTGTGGCCAAGGGCGACTGCGGCGTCGATGAAGCCACGATGCGCGGGGGTCAGCTCGGAGTCGGTCAGTTGGCGCACGGGCATCGGCCCGCTTCGCCCGTGAAACTCGTCCTCGCCGGTGGGGGTGTTTTCCAGGGCGCGGAAGTACGGCAGGACGTCGGCGAAGCTCCAGTCGTCGAGCCCGTTCTCGGCCCAGCAGGCGAAGTCGCGGGCGCGGGCGCGGAGGGCGGCGCCGGCGTTGACGGCGGAACTCCCGCCCATCACCTTGCCGCGCAGGGCGACCATCGAGGGGCTCAGTCGCCCGCCCCGCGAGGTGTATCCCCAGTCGTGATCGAGATCGGCGATGCGGTTGGCGTCGAGCAGCGCGTCGGGGAACTGGGTGGGGCCGTAGTCCGGCCCGGCCTCGAGCAGCACGACGCGCCGGGCGGGGTTCTCGCTCAGGCGCGCGGCGAGCACTGCGCCGGCCGACCCGCCGCCGACGATCAGGACGTCGGCCGGTTCGACGGAGTGGGACAAGGTAGGACCCTTTCGATCTCGTTGGAGTTGGAGGGAGCGTCCCGGTGGCGAGCTGCCGCGGGCGACATCGGAACCGCGCTCACGGTGCGAACGTGAGCGTTGCCAGAACCACTTTCAGTTCCGGATGACACCCTTGTTCCGCATGAGGAAGTCGGCCAGGTAGCCGTCGTGCGGTACCGAGGGATCCATCCAGTGGGTGTGCTGGCTTCCCAGGTACAGGTTGCTGATGGTCGGCTCGCCGAGCAGGCGGTCGATGAGCTGGGTGTCGTGGGTCATCGCGTTGAGCACGAGCGTGTTCTTCAGCGGTTCCGTGCCGGCCTCGGGTGTCCACGGCGCGATCCACACGCAAGGGAACGGTAGTTCCACGCCTGCCTGCGGAGCGGCCGGATCGTCGAGTTGGAAGACGGCGGGCAGCAGCGCGGCGCTCCCGTCCCCGAGTTCGCCCACGACGCCGTCGCCGCCGAGCCAGGGCCGGGCGCCGGCCGCCTTCTTGAGCAGGTGCGTTTCGATCGCCTTGGCGACCGCGACCGGCTGTACGGGGAGTACGGCCTTGTCATCCTCGGGCGGCAAGGGGGTCGCGGCGGACAACCGCGCCGCGACCGCCTCGGCGAGCGGAGTCGGGTCGCCCTCCACGAAGATGGCTGTCGTGTTCACGCATCCGGTCCCGCCGTGGCCGCTCACGGATGAGACGATCACGTCCAGGTGGTCGCGCCAGTCCACGTCGGCCGTGATGAGGACCTTCGACCGACCCGGCCCCTGCGGCAGCACCGTCGCGGCCTCGCCGTACTTGCGGGTCACCTCTTCGCCGCCGTACACCATCCCCAGGTCGGCGCCGTGCAGGATGGCGTCGGCACCGGCGTGGTCGGTGGGCAGGAGCACCACCTGGTCGTCGGCGAATCCCGCGCTCCGCAGTGCCGCCACGAGCCGGTGCGGGGTGAAGGGATCGCGGCTCGACGGGCGGACCGCGACGCGGTAGCCCAGCGCCAGTGCCTCCGGCCAGATGCTGTGGGTGCCGGGGTGATTGCCCGCGGCGTGCACGGCGAACACGTCTCCGCGCCGTGTCCACACCGAACGCCCGGTCCGCGTCAGCGGATCGCGCCAGTTGTCGACCGCCCCCTGTGGGCGCGCGTACTGGACGCTCGAATGAGCCTTCGCCACCCGCTCGGCGACCGTCGTGGTCGCCGTGACGACGGAGGAGATCGGGACGCCACCGACCCTGCTGACAGCGTGTTGGTACTCCTCGACAGTCAGGCCGTCGATCGTCGCGGTCGCGAAGAGCTTGGCCGCACGGATCATCGCGTCGGCCCGTTCGTCGGCCGGCATGATGCTGCTCCGGCGCAGCGCCGCCATGGTGCGGTTGACGTACAACGGCGGCACGAGGCTCAGTTCCGCGAGGGCAGTGCCTGCCACATCGGTGACCGTCTGTATGTTCCTGGAGCGGTAGGCACCCGTTGCACCGAGCGCGGGCAGGTCGATCATCAGTAAACCCCCTCGATGACGTCCTCGTCCTCGAAGACCGCGACCGTGGAGATGTCGGCGACCGAGTCCCCGACCAAGCCGTTCACCTGAGGAATCCGAGTGGCGAGGTCACGTTCCAGGTTGCTGGGCAGCAGGAAGGACTTGCTGACGTGGTTGACCAGCACCCGGCCCCGCTCTCCGTAGGGCACCGGCTCAAGGCTCTTCGGATCGACGACCGTGAAGGTCACGTAGGGGGAGAACGAGTCGAAGACACACGGATCGTCGACGGAGATCCCGGCGCGCTCGCCCGCGACCCCGATGATCATCGTGCTTCCGTACTCGCCGCACAGCGCGACCTCGGGGAACACCTCGGTCTTGAACAGGTGCCGGGAGTCGGCGTCCATCTGAGTGCCTCCCCACCTGATGCACTTCACCCGCTCGTTCACCAGGGCGACCAGCTTCTCGTCCCTGGCCAGCCGTTCCAGCAGCGGGGGCGTGATGGTGAGCAGGCCGATGTCCTGCGTCCGCAGGACGTCGGCGGCCTGGTCGATGAGGTGCTGGGCGTAGGCGTCGACCTGCCCGAACTGACCCTCGGCGACGAGCCGCTTCACCCAGCGCGGATCGAGGTCGATCGTGAAGCCATGGCGGCCGTGCGTCACGGCGTGCTGCCGGAACAGGGTGCCCACGACGTGCGGCCCGGTCGGGATGACTCCCAGCCAGTTCCCTCCGCGCGGCACACCGTGGCGGTCCAGGTTCGCGTTGCTCCAGCTCACCATGCGGTCAAGCCAGTCCCGCATCAGAACGACCCGCTTCGGAGCGCCGGTGGTGCCGCCGCTTTCGAAGAACCCGACCACGTCGGGCTGGTCTCCGTATCCCCGGGGAATCAGGTCCTCGCCACGGACGTCGCGAAGCTCCGCGGCCACGTTCGGGAAAAGCCGGAGGTCCTCGTGCGTCTTGACATCGGCTCGCGGATCGAAGCCGAGGGTAGCGGCCCGGTCCAGCCAGAACTTGCAGCCGGTCTCGGGGTTGAAGTGCCACTCCATGGCGGCGCGGATGAACTCGTCCGGGTCGGGCTGGACGTCGAACGGAAGATCCAGGATCTGTTCTGCGGTAAAAGTCATTGTCTCTCCCTCATGGGAAGGGTCGGGTGTATCCGGGCACGACGACGATGCCGCCGGAGCGGTGAAAGGCGGTGAGCGCCGGGAGGGTTCCTCGAAGGAGGCGGGGACTACGGCTGCAGCCGGCTCGTACGCCACTCGAGCGAGTCGCGGTCATAGCGCAGCCTGCGGTGCAGCCGGTTCGAGCTCGCGGACCAGAATTCGACGACGTCGGGCTGCAGCCGGTAGCCGACGAAGAACTCCGGCCGTGGCTGGGGCTCCCCGGTCAGTTCCAGGCCGCGTGCCCTGGCGCGCAGAGCCTCGACGTGCTCCAGGTCCTCCAGCGGCTCACTCTGCTCGGTGACCGTCGACATGGCGTGCAACGGAATCGGCCGGGCGGACCACAGGGCGTCCGACTCGGCGTCGGACAGTGGCGCGATTGGACCGGAGAGAATGATCTGCTGACCGGTCTCCCTCCAGTACAGCAAGCCCGACGCCCAACCCGTAGCGGCGATCTCACGTCCCTTCTGGCTGCAGCTGTGGCTGCTGAACACCAGACCCAGGTCAGTGACATCGGTGATGGCGACTATCCGGTTGGAGGCGCGGCCGCGGGAGTCCGCAGTGGCCAGCGCCAGCGCGCTGGGCTCGCGGACTCCGCTTTCCCGTGCCTGGGAAAGCCAGCTGCTCACCAGCTTGAGAGGCTCCGCCGGCGGCTGGTCGTACTCGGGGAAGGGGAGGTCGACCTTCCCGCTGAGGGACTCGAATCCACTTGGGTCCACGGAAGACTCCTTGCTAGACATTGATCGTTCCCTCGGCGACCATGACGGCGTGCCCGCCGACGTGGACCGAGCGGACTGACTCGCCGACCCCCTCGGCGGTCGCCCTCATGACCGACGGGCGTCCCATTTCCACGCCCTGGGTGATTTTGATCTCCTGCCCGTACTCGGCGAACCCGTGCCTGGCCAGGTGGATCGCGAGAGGCCCGGCAGCGGAACCGGTCGCCGCGTCCTCGACCACGCCGTAGGCGGGGGAGAACATCCGCGTCCGCCACCCCCCGTCTGCCGGGGCGAAGCAGTTGGCGGCCATGTCGGGGAAGCGCGAGAGGGCGCGATGATCCGGGTGGAGAGCGGAAAGCGCCTCGACGTCGCTCAACCCCACGAACACGTGACGCGGCCCGTTGCGGTAAATCTCGACCGGGGCCGTCGATGACTCGACCCCGAGTGCGGCCAGGAGCTCCGTGGCGAAATCGTAGGGCTTCGACGTGGGAACCGGCTGCTCCATCTGGACCCACGCGGCACCGTCGCGGGTGCCCAGCTCGAACGGGATGACACCCATCGCGGTCTCCAGCTGCAGCCTGTCGCGGCTCCAGGTCCGACCGAGCGCGAAGGCCGTGCCGAGCATCGGGTGCCCGGCGAACGGCAGTTCGTTCACCGGGGTGAAGATCCTGATCCGTGCGTCGCCGCCTTGCTCGGCCGGCAGCACGAAGGTGACCTCGGAGAGGTTCATCTCCTTCGCGATGCGTTGCATCGTCTCACCGGTCAGGTCCTCGCTGTCGAAGAAGACGGCGACCGGGTTGCCCAGCAGCGGCTCGCTGGCGAAGGCGTCTACGACCATGTATCGGCGCATTATCGGCGCTCCAGGGCTTGTGCCGGTACCGAGGGCCCGGCGGAGAAGGCGAGGCCGAGCGAGTCGATCCCCTCGGCCACCGCTGCGACGTCGAAGCTGGTGCGGTGGTCGGGTGCGTACCCGATCAGCTCGGCCGCCCGGTTGGGGGGCAGCTGCTGATCTGCCGGAACGTCCGAGTCCCACCACATGACCGCGCCCCAACGGCCGCGTTCACGGTCGGCGATCCACAGCTTCAGGCGCAGTCCCTTGACCTCGTGCCACGGCTCGACGGAGCCGTCACGAAGATCCTCCTCCAGGGATTCGATGGTCTGCTGGGACCTGGCCAGGTCCCACCAGACGACATCCACTCTCATCGGCCGAGCACCCCCTGTATCGCCTCTCTGATGATGCGCGGGCCGTCGACGGTGAGCACCGACTCGGCGTGGAACTGCATCGAGGCGAAGCCCGGCCCGCGCAGCGCGTTCACCTCGCCGGTCTCCTGGTCCCGGCTCACCTGGACCACGCCGATCCCTTCGATGGTTCGCTCGCTCACCGTGCTGTGCGCGGCGAACGTGTTGTAGAAGCCCACGCGTTCGGGCACGCCGAACAGCTCGACCTCACGCTGTATGCCCTGGTTGGGCACCTCGCGGCGGTGCAGCTCGAAGCCGAGCTTCGTGCTGAGCACCTGATGGCTCAGGCACACGGCCAGCATCGGCCGGCCAGTCGCCAGCGCGGTGTCGATCGACTGCCGCAGCTTGGCGATCTTGGGGTGGGAGGTCATCCGCGGATCTCCCGGACCGGGACCGAAGACCGTCAGGTCGTAGGCCGCCACGTCGTACGGCTCGTCGAAGCGGCGGACCTCCACGGACAACCCCAGAGACCGCAACTGCTGGTCGAGCATCGCGGTGAAGGTGTCCTCCGCGTCCACGACCAGTGCCGTCATGCCGTCCAGCGAGGCCCCGGCCGACGGGCGGTCGTCCTTGTCCCGGAGCCAGAAGTCCGCGATCCCCTCGTTGCGGCGCTCCAGGGCGGCGCGGACCTCCGGGTCGGCGGCGTAGCCGGACGAACGGTCGGACTTGAGCGCGTTGAGCAGGGTCGCCAGCTTGATGTGGGTCTCGGCGGCCTCAGCCATCGGGTCGGAGTGGCGCACCAGTGTGGCCCCCACGGAAATGTTCATCCGACCGCCGGGATCGATGTCGGCCGTCCGGATCAAGATCGCCGAGTCGAGTGTCTGCAGTCCGGCCGCGTCCCGTCCGATCAGCGCGGCGACCCCGCTGTAGTAGCCGCGTCCTTTCGGCTCGTAGCGCGAGATGACCTTGGCGGCGCTTTCCAGCGGGCTTCCGGTGACAGTCGGGGCGAACATCGTCTCGAACAGAACCTCGCGCACATCGCGGCTGGTCCTGCCTTCGATCAGGTATTCGGTGTGCGCCAGCCGCGCCATTTCTTTCAGGTACGGCCCGTGGACGCGCCCCCCGTCATCGCACAGCCGGGCCATCATCTTCAGTTCCTCGTCGAGGACCATGTAGAGCTCGTCGGTCTCCTTGGTGTCGGCGAGGAACTCCATGACCCCCTGCAAGGTGGGGCCACCGGACGGATACCGGTACGTGCCGCTGATCGGGTTCATGACCGCTGTGCCGCCGGCGAGCGAGATGTGGCGCTCCGGTGTCGCACCGACGAGAGTGTTGCGGCCGGTGTGGATGATGAAGGTCCAGTAGGCCTTCTCCTCGCGCTCCAACAGCCGCCGGAAGAACGACAGGGCGCTGGTCAGCGAGTAGTCGCCGATGTCCGCGACGAACGAGCGCTTCATCACGAAGTTGGCACCCTCGCCGGTGCCGATCTCCTCGGTGACGATCTGCCGCACCATCTGCGCATAGGCGTCGTCGTCCACGTCGAAGTGTCCGTCGGTCAATTCCGTCGGGACCTGCGGGAAGCCGGCGAGCGCTTCGGCAACCGGCACCGTGTCGCGAGCGGTGAGGCTCATCGCGAGCAGGGGCGTGGCGTCGTCTCGCGCGGCGAAGCCGCGGTCGGCCAGCTGCCGGTAGGGGACGAGCACCAGCGTGTCGAGCGCGGGACCCGGCCCGGAGTCGTCGGCCAACGGGATGTCGTCCAGCGACTTGTACTCGGTCATCTGGCCGGTCAGGATGTCCAGCGTGCCGGGGGAGCCGCTTTCGGGACGGTGGATGATTGCGAAGGCGGGTAGTTCCAGCGCGAGAACCTGCTCAAGCAGGGCGCTCATGCGAGCACGTCCTCGGTTCGGACCACCATGGCGCAGCACCGTGCCGCGTATTCGAGGGTCATTTTGTGGCGGGCTTCGGAGAAGTCGCCGAGCGCGTCGGCGACCAGGAAGGGCTGGATGTCGTTGGAGAACGCCTCCAAAGCGGTCGACAGCACACCGATGTGCGCGTAGACGCCGCAAATGATCAACTGGTCACGCTGTAGCGCGCGCATGCGCTGCAGCAGCTCCGACCCGAAGAACGCACTGTAGCGCCATTTCGTGCTCATCCAGTCGTCCGCGTCGGGTTCGAGTTCGGGAACGACCGCGCGTTCGGTCTCGTCAGTGCGCATGCCGGGGCCCCAGAAGTCCTTCAGGAGCCCACGCTGCTGGTCCGTCATCCGGCCGGGCTGGGCGGTGTAGGCCACCGGCACCCCCAGCGCTCCGCAGCGTTTCTTGAGGTCGACGATGTTACTGACCAATTCGCTGCGCATGCCGTCCTCAAAGGGCTTGAGGAAATAGCTCTGCATGTCGTGGATGAGGAGCACCGCCCGATCCGGGTCGACGGTCCAGCGCACGGTGTTTTCCGGCAGCGCATCCCTCGGCGGCAGTCTGTAAGGCGCGATCGGCGGTATTCCCGTCATCAAAAGCCTCCCTCTCTAGGAATCTCAATACTCGGACCACGCCGAGACCACCTTGATGGCCTGGGGGGTGTTGAGTCGCGGATCACACAGGCTGGTGACGGGGCCCGACCCCAGCTCGGCCGTGTCCAGCACGCACTCGGTCACGTCGTCGGGGGTCGCCTCGAGGTGAAGCCCCCCGGCCGGAACCCCGGCCAGGTCCAGGACCCGCCGGAAGCCACGGACTTCCCGGGCGACGGTTTCCACGAGCCGGTACTTGGTGCCGTCAGCCGCGCAATCGGTGTTCCCGTGCATCGGGTCGCTGAGCCAGACCACCGGGTGCCCGGCCGACTGCACAGCCTCGACGAGCCGGGGCAGCCTGTCAGCGACGAGGTCGGCGCCCATGCGCACGATGAGTGAAAGCCGGCCCGGCTCCCGCTCCGGGTCCAACCGGTCGCACAGCTCGACGATCTCGCCGGCGGTCATCGACGGGCCGACCTTGCAGGCAACCGGGTTGACCACCTGGGCGAGCAGTGCGACGTGCGGGCCGTCGATCTGCCGGGTCCGCTCGCCGATCCACGGCCAGTGGGTGGAGCTGAGCAAGGGCCGACCGCCGTCGAGCTCTCGGAGCATCGACATCTCGTAGTCCAGGAGCAGCGCTTCATGGCTGGTCCGGACAGCAGATCCGTCAAGCCGAGGTGCTGACCCGACCCACCCGAGCTGCGTCATGATCTCCCGCGCCGCCATGTAGCCCGTGAGCATGCGCAGTGGATCGGGACGCCTGCTCTCGTGGGTGGGCTCCGGCCCGTTGATCATGTGCCCGAAGAAGGACGGCAGTTCGTCATCGCCGATCTTTTCGACCTGGCTGGAGCGGGGCTTGGAGAACTGCCCTGCGATCCGCCCGACCCGCAGCGTCTGCTTGCCGGTGGCGGTCTCCAGGTTCTGGGCGAGCAGATCGATGAGTCCGGTCTTGGCTTGAATGTGCCCAGCGGTGCACTCGGCCGGGTCTTCCGCGCAATCCCCGGCCTGTAGCACCTGCATCTCGCCGGTGGCGACGCGGGCCAGGTGGGAGCGGAGGTTCTCCACCTGCGCCGCGGTCACCAGCGGTGTGACGGATGACAGCATCGCTCGTACGAGCTCGACCTGTGAGGGATTTTCCCATTCGGGCTGGTGGCGCGCCTGGGCCCTATCGATGTCGGCAAGGATGTTTCCCATAACGACCTTCTCCATTGATTGATAAGAAGACGCCCGGCGAACGGCGTTCAGGTCGGTATGTCGGCCCGCTTGACCTGAGGGACGGCGATGCCCAGCGCCCTGAACTGCTGGCAGGGGTTCATGAACTCGCGCTGGCGCTTGATCTTCCCGTTCTCGAACAGGAAGGAGTGCAGGAAGTGATTGCGGTAGTGGCCGTCGGGATAGTCGGGGAAGCGGATCGTTCCCTCGCCGTCGCATTCGACCCAAAACTGGTTGGGGTCCTGCGTGTCGAAGATCTCGATGTTCGTCCAGGCCCAGTCGGGGAAGCACTTGAGCGACCATTGGCCGTGGTCACCCAGTCGATCCCTGCCCGTGATGACGATCGGCTCTCCGGTTTCGGTCGTCCAGAGACCACCGGTGCCGTCTTCGGTGAACAGAAGGTGCCGACGCAGG
The DNA here is from genome assembly GCF_053597075.1 of Streptomyces sp. NPDC001514. Classification (NCBI taxonomy): domain Bacteria; kingdom Bacillati; phylum Actinomycetota; class Actinomycetes; order Kitasatosporales; family Streptomycetaceae; genus Streptomyces; species Streptomyces sp. NPDC001514. The sequence continues at coordinate 54,480 of NZ_JBSFHO010000003.1, read as the reverse complement.
CGATCCTCCCCGCGGGTATTCATGTACTGCTCCACGATCGCACGGTTGCTCGCTCGCAGTTCCGCTTCGCTGCTGGACCTCGACAGCGTATCGGTGGTTTCAGCGGTGCCGGTGATGTCGACCATTGGCTCTCCCTGTAGTGCCGGAGTAAAGCGGGATCACCGCGCGCACAAGGGCAGACCCAACAAGTCATGACGACGCCGAAAGAGCACAATCATGCATTGGTTCATGAGATTTCTGTTGAACCCCCCTCCCGCGCTCGGCGGGTAGGCGGAATCTTGTTCATACCGTGGCTGGTTCGGGAAGCCGATCACCGCTGTCTGGCCGAAAAATTCCAGCCGGTATCACCGTCTGATGGATCTGCTCCATGGCGGGCGCGACTCTGCCTGAGTACTCGTAACACGATCTTGTGGCTGTGGGCTGGTGGGCCGTGTCCGGTGTGACGATTCGTCCGTTGTGGTGGTGTGAGTGCACCGTGGATGGTCGATGACGAGCTGTGGGCGCTGATCGAGCCGGTCCTGCCGCCGTGGCCGGAGCGCTCCCCGGGACCGCGGCCGGTGGACGACCGGCTGTGCCTGCAGGGGATCCTGTTCGTGCTGTTCACGGGCATCACGTGGCAGCAGTTGCCGCCTGAACTGGGCTTCGGCTCGGGGCAGACCTGCTGGCGCCGGCTGTGCCGGTGGACGGAAGCGGGAGTGTTCGACCAGGTCCACCGGATACTGCTCGCGGAGTTGAACGCGGCCCGGCGGATCGACTGGACGCGCGCCTGCGTGGACTCCTCCCACGTGCGGGCGAAAAGAGGGGTGCCGGGGTTGGCCCGTCGCCGGTCGATCGCGGCAAGTCGGGCAGCGAACACCACCTGATCCGCGACGGCAGCGGCACGCCGCTGAAAGTGATCACGACCGGCGGCAACGTCCCCTACATCACCCAGGCCCTCGCCCTGGTCGACGGCGTCCCGTCCGTGGCCGGGCGACCGGGTCGGCCACGCACGCGGCCCGAGTCCCTTTTCGGTGACAAGGGTGACGACAGTCGGCACGTCCGACGCGAGCTGACCCGGCGTCGGATCCTGCCTGTCATCTCCCGTCGAGGCGAGCCCGACATCCGCGGCCTCGGCAAGCTCCGCTACGTCATCGAGCGGACCTTCGCCCCGCTCCACCAGTTCAAGCGCCTCGCCACCCGCTGGGAACGACGCCTCGACCTCCACGTCTCACTCGTCTCACTCGCATGCGCCCTCATCTACTGGCGAAGGATCAACAAGCCGACACCGTGATCGTGTTACGAGCTCTGAGCCCCGATCCACCGATCGGGGCTCAGAGCGACGGCCAGTCGACCGTCCGGAAGTCGGCCCGCCTGCCGGCCGGCCTGCACTCCTATCCCCTGTGCCGAGGGACGCCCGCGACTACTACTACCGGCAGCCCGGAGCTCCGGCCCGGCACCGGTGCCCGGACACGTGCCGCCGGCCTGGTCGCCGGCGCGCGCTGGAGCCTCGCATCCGACGTGAATTTCGGCCACGCGAGCCGCGCTCGATGGAACGAACAAGCCAATACTGCGCCACGTGCGGTGGCCAAACCTATGGGGCACTTATGTTCGCGGTGCGCACCTCACACCTCGATGATTTCCATATCGAAGGATTCGGGAAACTATCGCCCGAGCATCGGCCGCGATCACCCATATATCGCATGACATACCCCACACAAGACACTTGCCCAACCAGAAGGAATTCCAGTGAAGCGTATCGGTGAACATGCGGTGGTGCTGGGAGCGAGTATCTCGGGTCTGCTTGCCGCCCGGGTGCTCTCCGAGGCATTCGACCGGGTAACGGTGATAGAGCGTGACCAGCTGCCGGAGGGGCAGCGGACTCAGCGGCGAGGTGTGCCGCAGGGCCGCCACGCTCATGGCCTGCTCTCCAAGGGTGCGAAGATCTTCGAGGAGCTGTTCCCCGGGATACTCGACGACTTCGTTGCCGGTGGCGCGCCCGTCATCGACGGACCTGCCGAGCTGCGGATGAGCTTGGGCGGGCACTTGTTGTGCATGGACGGCGAGTACGCCGATCTGTCCCGCACCTACCAGCCGAGCCGGCCGCATTTGGAGAGTCGGCTCCGCGCCCGGATCGGGGATCTTGCGAAGATCAAGCTCATCGACGAGTGCCAGGTCACCGGCCTCGAGACCACCTCGGACAATGTCACTGTCACCGGTGTGCGTGTCAGGTACGTGGGCAGCGGCTCCGAGGATGTGATCCCCGCCGATCTGGTGGTGGACGCAACCGGCCGGTCCGGACGGACCACCAAGTGGCTGGTCGAGATGGGATACGAGCCGCCGCTCGAGGAGCGTATCGACGTCGACATCATGTACACCAGCCGGTATCTGCGGCCGGCCCCTGGTTCGATGGGCCGTGAGAAGGTCGTGATCATCGGGCACGCACCGGGGAGCCCCATGGGCGCGGAATTCCTGGAGGAAGAGGACGGCCGCTGGGTCCTGACGCTGATCGGTTACCGCGACCACCATCCGCCGACCGACCCGGCCGGGTGGGTGGAGTTCGCCAGGCCGTTGGTTCCCGAACACGTCTTCGCGGCGATCCGCGACGCTGAGCCGCTCAGCGAGATTTCCGCGCACCGGTTCCCGGCGAGCGTGCGCCGTCGCTATGAGAAGCTGACCCGATTCCCGCGCAGGCTGCTGGTGGTGGGCGATGCGATATCCAGCTTCAACCCCATCTACGCCCAGGGGATGACGGTGGCCTCGCTCCAGGCGATGGCGCTGCGTGACTCACTGAGCGGTGACCTGGATCAGGTCGCGCAACGATTCTTCCGCAAGGCCGCCAAGCCCATCGGCGTCGCCTGGAAGATGGCCACCGGCAGTGACCTGGCCCTCCCTCAGATCGAAGGCCCGAGGCCACTTCCCGTGCGGCTCATCAACTCCTACATGGACAAGGTGCTCGCCGCAGCCGAAACGGACATGGTCGTGACCGAGAAATTCCTGAAAGTCCAGTACTTGCTTGAACCGCCGACAACATTGTGCACCCCGGGCATCATGTGGCGCGTTTTGGCGAGAAATCGCCGGCGGCGCGTCCCGGCGCACACCAGTTAATGGAGGTAACCAAATGCCCGTCTCCATCGCCGACAAAATCCTTCGGCTCTCCCTGACCACGTTCCCGTTCATAGATGCGTCACAGTTCTTTCCGTCGCTCTCCACGTACAAGGTTGACAGGGCGTTCGAGCTCGCCGAGTTCGAGGAGGCCATGACGCACTTCTTCCGGGAGAATCCGCTCTTCTCCAAGTGCCACCTGGTGGAGCTGACCTTCGACACTCCCGAGGATTTCCCCCTCTCGTCCTTCCAGGGACTCCTTGCGGAAAAGTACGAAAGCTACTACGACAGCTTCCTGCTCGCCTCCGTCACCTATCGCTCCGACCCGCACCTGCAGGGCATCTTTACATGCATACCGTTTCCGCTGCAGGACGGATACAAGGTTTTCCGATTCCACCAGGCGCTGATGAAGACCCTGAAGACTCGGCAGGACGGCTTCCGGATCGCCGAAGGCCTCGCAGAGCTGGGGATCCGGGCTGATGAGCTGGCAGAGTTCGTGCCGCCCGCTGAGACTTCGCCCTCCGGTGCGAGCAAAGAACTCCCCGTCACGTTCGCCGAAGGCTCTGCCTCGCCGGTCAAGATCGGCCCCTTCTTGGAAAAGATGAGGGCGGATTTCCTTGACCGCGACAGCGCAAACATGTTCGTCCTCAAGAACAGCCTTTACTCGCCGAACCTGCCCCTTGGCAACACGCTTCGGTTTCTGACGGTGCCGCGAAGCGTAATCGAGCAGAGCACGGGAATCCAGATCCGTGACTACTATCGCGCCGAGGAGCAGCGGCAGATAGACGCACTGTCTCGCATCGAGCGGCGAGAAGACTTCATTGAAGCCGGCCAGGCTCGAATCGGGCAGATGATTGCCACGCCCGACGTCTTTGCCGTCAACAACTACGGCAATGTATCGGCGCACGACGGCTCGGACGCCCATGCGGACCAAGGCACGCTCGTGAAGTACGAGTGGCATATGCCGCTCATCGTGTTGGGACTTACCGTGGGCGAGCGGTCTGGACTCTCGTGGACGATCAGCATTCGCGACAAGGCGTTCAACTTTGCGACGGTCCGGCGAACTTCCCCGCAGGATGACGCCGTCAAGGCGGCTATCGGAGACAATCCGGCAGCGTCCGTCGCATGATGAACCGCCGGTGTGCCGCTAGTAGCTGCATGCTGCTTCAGGAGGTTTGGGCGCGGCCGTGAATGCATCGGGTGCGGCGCTCGCCGTGCCTCACGGCGAGCTTCCTTGGCTGAACTCCCGTCGAGTTCAGCCGAGGAAGCGGCGGTGACGTGCAGGAACGAGGGGTCTGAGGCTCGACCTCAGAGTAAATAAATTGATTATTTGTGAAAAACTCGAAGATTTCACGAACAATCAAGGCCCGCTCGTCTTCTACCAGTCGGGTGGCCAGGGGCTCGCGCCCCTGGCCACCCGAACCGCGTCCCTGCCTCCGCCGCAAATATGGAAACTTACCCAATGGACGCGCCGAGCGATCCGCAACGATGCCGCGAACAGACCCGAGAGGCCTTCCGATGAGTATCCCCGCCCTGCAGACGCTAACCCTCGCCGACGACCTGAGCATCACTCGGATGGGATACGGCGCGATGCAGCTGACCGGTCCCGGTGTCTTCGGACCGCCCAAGAATCGCACTCAGGCGATCGCCGTGCTGCGCGCAGCGGTCGAGCTCGGCATCACCCACATCGACACCAGCGACTTCTACGGGCCGGCTATCGTCAATGAACTGATCAAGGAGGCCCTGCACCCCTACCCGGCCGGTCTGCACATCGTCACCAAGGTCGGCGTCCGCCGCAGCGCCAACGGCGGCTGGATCACCTCCCTGGACCCCGCCGACCTCAAGGCCCAGGTCCACGAGAATCTCCGACACCTCGGCCTGGAGACCCTGGACGTGGTCAACCTGCGCACGGCCGCATTCGACGGTGACGGGTCCTCCATCGCCGAGCCGTTCGGCACCTTGGCCGGCCTGCGTGAGCAGGGCCTGATCCGTCACCTCGGCCTCAGCGGGATCACCGACGCCCAGCTCACCCAGGCCCAGGCCATCGCCCCCGTGGTCACCGTGCAGAACCGGTACAACCTGGTCGACCGCGCCGACGACGACCTCGTCGCTCGCTGCGCCGAGGAGAACATCGCCTACGCCGCGTTCTTCCCCCTTGGCGGCGGATTCCACCCACTGCGGTCACGGATCCTGCGCGACGTCGCCCGCCGCCTTGGCGCCTCCGAGCAGCAGGTGGCGCTCGCCTGGCTGCTGCAGCGCTCGCCGTCGACGGTGCTGATCCCCGGAACCTCCTCCGTCGCTCACCTGCGGGAGAACATCGCCGCGGCTGACCTGCAACTGCCCGACGAGGCGATCGCCGAACTCAACACCATCGGGCAGTGACCCTGTGGGCCCTTATTCCGGCGCAGGGCATTGGCAGGGAGCTGACGATTAATAACTTCGGTGTTCTGTAGGGTGGTTGGGTCGTAGGATCCCGGTGTGATGGAGGGGATCGAGGCGGCGCTGGTGGAGAAGTTCGCACGGTTGCTGCCGCATCTGGATGAGCGACGTCGGCGTCTGGTACTCGGCGCGGGTGCGCGGGCGCTGGGACACGGCGGGATCCGTGTGGTGGCGCGTGCCGCAGATCTCAAGCGCGGAGCACTAGTCGACGACAACTCGAATAAGACCAGCAGGATCACGCGACACTAGAGAAGGCGGCAACCAATGAAAATTCGAGACCTCCACAACGAATTCACCGCGGACCGCGCCGCCGCCGAGCGTGCCTACTATGGGAAATTCCTCACTCTCGAGGGAATCTCAATCCGAACGGGCGAAAGCCAATATGGTACGCCGGTGGTGGATGTGTCAGATGTCCCCGGAGGCCCCCACCTCGCCATCTTCGTGCTGCCGTTTGACCACCGAATTAAGGAATCATTCCGGCTTGTGCGAAGCGTCCCCCTGGGCGTCACCGTCACCGTCAAGGGAGAATGTCGGGTCTTCAGCGAGGACGGAACAGTGCTGGTCATCAAGCAGTGCGAACTCCTCACCCCATGAGTCCCAGGGGCGTTTCAAAGTCCCGGTGATCACGTGAGTCCGCAGGTCGCGATGGTGCGAGAAGTGCGGGTCGGGCCGTCACGAATGCAACGAAGCTCCGGTTGAACGGGGTGACCTTCCCAAGTCGCCCTGAACCGCCGGAGCTTCGAGGTGCCGCCAGTCTGCCACCGTCTGCCTGACCAAGTCGCCCGCTCTGGGCAGCGTGACGGGATTGCCGCTGGTGGAGCGGTCGCGGGTGCTGCCCGATCCGCGGCGGCGTCGGGGGGTTCGTCACCCGTTCGTGGCGGTGCTGCTGGTCGCCGCCTCGGCGGTGCTTGCCGGCGCGCGCTCGTGCGCGGCCATCGGCCAGTGGTCCGGGAATGCTCCTCAGCACGCCCTGGCCCGCCTCGGTGCCCGGGTCGTCGGGGCGTTGGGTGTGCGGGTCGCACCGAGTGCCGCCACGATCCGGCGGTTTGTCGGCCTGGTCTGCCCCGGCGGCCTGGCCGACCTGACCGGCGCTGATCCTGCCGGATCGGACTCGGTGGCCGTCGACGGCAAGGCCGCCCGAGGCTCCCGGCACGGCGAGCTGCCCGCTGCCCACCTGCTGGCCGCGATGACCGGCGACGGCCGCACCGTCACCCAACCGCGGGGTCCCGACAAGACCAACGAAATCACCTGCTTCGCCGCGCTGCTGGCGCCCTTCGACCTGACCGGGGTCACTGTCACAGCCGACGCCCTGCACACCCAGCGCGCACACGCGCGCTTCCTGGTGGAGGAGAAGAAGGCACACTACCTGCTGGTGGTCAAGGCCAACCAGCCCGAACTCCGCCGCCGGCTAGGGATGTTGCCGTGGAAGGCCGTCACCGCACGCCGCTACGACCGCGAGATCGGCCACGGCCGCAGGGAAACCCGAGTGACCAGGGCCCTCACCGTCATCGATCTCGGCCTGGACTTCCCCCACGCCAGGGACAGGTCGGCCAGTCTGTGGCGGATCGCCTACAGCCCGCTTCGAGCGGGGCCGGGCGCGCCGGAAGGTTGACGCGCCGTCTCCTCGCGTGTCGCCCGGTGTCCCACTGGCCCCCTCCTGCCAGTGCCCGCGTTGCGGCGAACCGGCGACCCGAGACCCTGGTGTTACCCCGTCGACGACACCAGTCGAAGCGCTTCAACGAGCTATGGACACCCCCGCGCCGTGAGGCTACTGTCGGATCACCCTCAACCCTTATTATCCGCAGCAGAGCCTTCGCGAAGTCCCTTCGAAAACACACGTCGAAGCACAGTCGAAGCGCTTCACATCACGCTTGGAGAGAGCTGGATGGTCACCCTGGCCGAGGTTGCCCAGCACGCCGGAGTCTCGGCCAGCACGGTGAGCTATGTCCTCAGCGGCAAGCGGTCCATCTCCGCGGACACCCGACAGCGGGTCGAGCGGAGCATCGCGGAGCTCGGCTACCATCCCAACGCAGGGGCCCGGGCCCTGGCCAGCAGCCGGTCGAACATCATCGCACTGATGATTCCGCTGCGCACCGACATGTATATGCCCGTGATGATGCAGATCGCCATCGCGGTGGCGACCACGGCCCGCGCGCACGGATACGACGTGCTGCTGCTCACCGGCGAGGAAGGACCCGACGCAGTCCGACGCGTCACCGGCAGCGGGCTCGCCGAGGCGATGATCATGATGGACGTCGAACTCCACGACGAGCGGCTGCCGTTGCTGCGCAGCACCGACCAGCCCTCCGTGCTCATCGGGCTGCCCGCCGACACGTCCGGTCTCACCTGCGTCGACCTCGACTTCACCGCGACCGGCGCTCTGTGCGTCGAACACCTGGCCACGTTCGGCCACCGTGACATCGCTGTCGTCGGCGAAGCCCCCGCAGTGTACGAGCGGCACACGGGCTTCGCGGAGCGCACCCTGGACGGCGTGCGCTCCCGCTCCCGCGAGCTCGGGGTGCGTGTGCTGCACCGGCCCTGCGAGGGCGGCTACGACGCGATGTCCGTGACCCTGGCCCGGATCTTCGACGAGCGCCCGGTAACCACGGGGTTCGTCGTGCAGAACGAGTCCGCGGTCGAGCCGCTTCTCGCGCTGCTGCGTCAGCAGGGCCGAGCGGTCCCCGAGGACGTGTCGGTGGTCGCGATCTGCCCGGACGAGCTCGCCACACATGCCTCGCTACGCCTCACCTCGGTCGCCATCCCCGCCCAGGAGATGGGCCGGCGCGCCGTGGAACTCCTGGTCGCCAAGCTCAAGGGCTGTGGCACGGACGAGGTGGTGCTGCTCCCGCCGGAACTGACCGTGCGGGCCAGTTCCGGCCCGGCCCGGGCGGGCGAGAGCTGAGCCGCGGTGCTCCGCCCTGCGCAGGGCCGTACGCCGACCCGGCGCCCTCTGCCCCACCACGGGCACCCGGGCACCTTTGTCCCTCCCCCGGCACGGCTCCCGCCGGACCGGACCTGTCACCACACCAGTCGATACACCACTCCTTCAGGAGCACCCGCGTGAATCTGTCTGCCGTGAACCAGTCGGGCGCGAACCAGCCCGGAGAGGACTCCCCCAGCCTGGCCCAGTCGTCGCCCACCGTTGGCACATTCCACGAACGCGACGGCGCGCTGGAGTGGACCGGCCGCCAGGAGATCGTACGCATCGAGCCCTGGGGCCCGGACGCGGTCCGTGTACGGGCCCGGCTCGGCGGCCCGGTCCTCGAGGGACTGCCCGGCGCGCTCCTCGATGACCCGCGGACCGCCCCCGCCTCGACGGTCAAGATCGAGGAAGGCCAGGGGCAGTTGACCGTAGGCGCGATCACCGTCCTGGTCAGTTCGGAGGGCCTGATCCGGTTCGTCCGCACCGACGACGGCACCGAACTGCTCACCGAGGAACGGGCCCACTTCTGGTGGCCGGGCCCGCGTCTGTACACGCCGACCGGCAACGGCCACCACCGCCTGGAGCAGCGCTTCTGTGCGTACGAGGGCGAGAAGCTCTACGGCCTCGGCCAGCACCAGCACGGGCGACTGGACCAGAAGGGCACCGTCCTGGACCTGGTGCAGCGCAACGCCGAGGTGACCATTCCGGTGCTCACCTCCAGCCGTGGTTACACGCTGCTGTGGAACAGCCCCGCGATCGGCCGCGTCGAGCTGGCGGACAACGGCACCCGTTGGGTCGCCGACTCCGCCCGCCAGATCGACTACTGGATCACAGCGGGCACCCCGGCCGACGCCCAGCGCCGCTACAGCGCCGTGACGGGCCGTACGCCCATGCTGCCCGAGTGGGCCGCCGGCTTCTGGCAGTGCAAGCTGCGCTATCGCACCCAGGACGAACTGCTGGCCGTGGCACGGGAGTACAGGCGGCGCGGCCTGCCGATCTCCGCGATCGTCTGCGACTTCTTCCACTGGACGCATCTGGGCGAGTGGAAGTTCGACCCGATGGAGTGGCCGGACCCGGCGGCGATGGTCCGCGAGCTGGACGAGCTCGGCATCAAGCTCGTCGTCTCCGTGTGGCCGTCGGTCTCCCCGCTGTCGGAGAACCACCCGGTCATGGAACAGCGCGGCTACTTCATCGGCACCCAGTACGGCCCGATGGCGCACGCCGACTGGCCGGACAAGGAGGTCGCGTCGACCGTTCAGGTGGCCTTCTACGACGCCACGAACCCGGACGCCCGTACGTTCGTGTGGTCGCGCGTTCGCGACAACTACCTCACCCCGTACGGCATCAAGGCCTTCTGGCTGGACGCCTGCGAGCCGGAGCTGAAGCCGGGCTTCCAGGAGAATCTGCGCTACTGGGCGGGCCCCGGCCTGGAGGTCGGCAACATCTACCCGGCCGAGAACGCCCGCACCTTCTACGAAGGCCTGCTGGCCGCCGGCGAGGAGGACATCATCACCCTCAACCGCTCGGCGTGGGCGGGCAGCCAGCGCTACGGCGCCGCTCTGTGGTCCGGTGACATCGGCACCGACTTCCCGACCCTGCGTCGACAGATCGCGGCCGGCCTCAACACAGCCCTCTCCGGCATCCCCTGGTGGAACACCGACATCGGCGGCTTCCACGGCGGCGACCCTGACGACCCGGCGTACCGCGAGGTGATGGTCCGCTGGTTCCAGTTCGGCGCGCTGTCCCCGCTGATGCGCCTGCACGGCTTCCGCGACCCGGGCATGCCGCTCGGCCCGGAGATGACGGGCGGTCCCAACGAGGTGTGGTCGTACGGCGAGGAGACCGGCGCGATCCTCGAGCAGTATTTGCGGCTGCGCGAGCGCCTGAAGCCGTATGTCCTGAACGTCATGCGGGAGGCCCACGAGGAGGGCCTGCCGGTGATGCGGCCACTGTTCCTGGAGTTCCCGCAGGACGAGCTTGCCTGGCGCTTCGAGCACGTGTACATGTTCGGGCCGGATCTGCTGGTCGCCCCGGTTCTGGAGTCCGGCGCGAGGACGTGGATGACGTATCTCCCGGCGGGTGCCCGGTGGACCGACGCGTGGACCGGTGAGACGTACGAGGGCGGCGAGGTCGTCACCGTCGACGCACCGCTGGACCGCATCCCGCTGTTCCTGCGGGACGGAGCCTCGCTGCCGATCGCCGAGTAGCGGCGGCGGCACGCCGGTCGGGGGACGACGACCTCGGCCGCCGGGGAGGTCCCGGTGGCCGAGGTCGTCCTGGATCAGCTCACGCGCCGGCCGGTAATGGCGACCGACGCGGTCCGGCTTCCGGCTCGTAGCACCAGATCGGGCTCGTGCGGGACGCGGTGGCCATGCTGTGGGTTCTGCGGGTCCGGGCCGGCCCCCGAGGTGCGGAACCGGCCCGGACGGCCGGTCAGCTGCTGCTGACCGTCAGGTTGTCGGTGCGGAAGTCCATACCGCCGGACGAGGAGGTGATCTCGTAGCCGAACTGCACGTCACCGATGGTCTCGTCGCCCATCCAGTGCTTGGTGTCCTTGATCCACCTCAGGACGGGGAGGATGTCGACGCTGCCGGAGCTGGAGTTGGACGTGCGCAGGAACGAGAAGACCTCGTTGGCGCCGTTGTTGCCCTTGTAGACGTTCCAGTTGTGTCCGCCGAGGGTGACGTTGGCCTGCCAGGTGCCCAGCGGGCCGACCGCCCCGGTGTAGTTCACCCAGAGCATGATCTCGTAGTCGTGGTCGGTGTCCCAGATGTCGTACGACGTGTTGTACGCGCCGGACCACGGGACGGTGACGTTGTAGTTGCTGGTGAGCGAGCGCAGCGAGGTGATCGACTTGTTGATCACCTTCTTGGAGTTGGGGTAGGACTTGATGCCGCCGGTGTTGGGGTGGTCGGCCCAGACGCCCCAGTTGGTGCCGGAGTTGGCCCAGATGAGCTGGCTGCCGGCGCCGGAGCCCCAGATGTTGTTGTAGAGCGTGTAGCCGCCCAGGTTGGTGTTGCCCCACTGGTCCCAGGAGTACCAGACGGCGGCGTGGGCGGGTGCGGAGGCGAGGCCGATGGTGGCGCCGAGCGCGAGGACCGGGGCCAGCAGGGCCTTGGTGACCTTGCCGAGCGTGCGTCTTGCCATGGTGTCCCTTCCATGGGTGGGGGGAATTGCGGGGATTACCGCGCCTCCAGAGAGAGGACGCGGTCTTCTCCGGCGACGAGGTCGAGCGGCCGGGTGCCGGAGAAAGTCCGGAGGTCGACGCGGAGGGTGCGGCTCGGTCTCAGCACGGCGGTGGCGCTGTCGGGCGTCCAGCTGAGGTCGAGCTCGGCCCCGAACCGGGTGCGCACCCCGCGGAGTTCGCCTGTGGGGAGGGCGGCCGGCAGCGCGGGGAGGAGGACGAGGCGGTCGGGCGTCGACTGGACGAGCATCTCGATCAGTACGGCGGGCAGGGCGTGGGCGGCGTCGGCGTTGTAGACGTCGCGCTTCGGGTAGTGCGCGCTCATCAAGGAGGCATGGAAGAAGTCGCCGTTCATGACATGCGTGACCGCCTGCGCGACCCGCTCGCCGTCCCGGAGCCGGGCCGCGATCAGGGCGCGGTGGAGGTGGCCGTGCGCGGAGTCGTTCTCGGCGCCGCGCAGTGCGAGGGCCCGGTGGGCCGCCTCGGCCAGGTCGGGGGTGTCGTACGGGTTGATCTCGTCGAGCGGCCAGACGCCGTAGAGGTGGCTGAGGTGGCGATGGTCGTAGCTGTCCTGCAGGCCCGGCCAGGCCCATTCGGCGAGGGCGCCGTCGGCGTTGACGCGGTGCGGTGGGAGGCGGTCGGCCAGGGCGCGCCAGCGGTCGGCGTGCTCCGGGTGGTGGTCGGCGGCCGTGCGCAGGGCGTGCCGGGCCGCCGAGAGGTCCATGGCCGCGTTGATCGCGCCCCAGCTCGCGTTCGCGGGCCGGTTCTCCGGCGAGTAGGAGGGGACGACGACCAGGTGGCCGTCGGCGTCGCTCCGGGTGAGGAAGTCCTCGTAGAACAAGGCGACTTCGGCGAGCACGGCGGCGGTGCGGGGGTCGCGCTCACCGCGCGTCTCGTCGTGGTCGACGAGGGGTTTGAGCAGCCAGTCGGCGCCGGCGGTCCACAGATGCAGGGGGTATTCGCGGGAGAAGTGGTACGTGTACCCGGACTCGCCGTCGGTGTGGGTGGGCGCGGCGATGCCACGGGCGCCGAAGATCGCGCGGGCGTTGTCCCGCCAGTGCGGAAGCTGCCGGTGGATCAGGGCGGCGTGGGCCTCGGTTACCTCGGGGAGCGCAGCGGCAGCGGCGGACGCCGTCTGGAGGTTGAGGTTGGCGTTCGTGGTGAACGCGCCGGACCAGGCGGTGTTCCAGTCGCCGGTCCACAGGCCTGTCAGGCGGGGCGGGAGCAGACCGGAGGCGGACAGGAGGTGGTAGCGGCCGGCGGCGAAAAGGCGTTCGAGGAGGGCCGGGCTCTGGGGGCGTCGGAGCAGCTCGGAGCCGGGGAGGGCGCGATCGGCCGGGTCGGCGGCGAGGTCGAGGGTGACGCGCTGGTAAGCGGTGCGGTGCAGGGGCAGGTGGCGGTCGAGGAGGTCGTCGGACACCGCGAGCAGATCGCGCAGGGCGCGGCCCTCCGAGACGACGTCCAGCTCACCGGTGTGCCGGCGCACCCGGGTCAGCAGCAGGACGGCTTGGGCGCCCTCGACGTGCACGCCGGGGGGCTCGAGCGTCGTCCTGCCGCCCGTGACGGCGACCAGGGTGACGCCGGTGTAGGCGCGGTCGCTGTCCGGGTAGCGGGCGCGCAGGCTGAGCAGTGCGCCCTCGGGGACGAGGACGGTTCCATGGCCGACGCCCAGCGCGGCGGGGGCGCCGGGGAGCCGGTGATCCAGGGAGACGTCGAGGGTGAGGGCCGGGGCGGTGACGTGCTGCACGATCACGTCGTCGGCGCGGGAGACGAAGACGCGGCTGCTGAAGCCGCCGCGGGCCGCCCGCACGACGCCGGTGGCGAAGTCGACGTCGCGCCGGTAGCCGTGTCCGTCGCCGGACGGCCGCCGCAGCCGCACCTGGAAGGCGGGGTGGAACGGCTGCACCCATTGGAGCGGGCGGCCGTCGGTGAAGCCCTCGGCGGCGGTCGGGTCGCCGCCGAGCAACCGGGCCTGGAGGACGGGGAGTTCGGCGGCGAGCTGCGGTGGCCGGGCGTGTTCGCCGCCGTTGGGCCGGACGAGGGTGTGGTGGGTGACGATGACACGGTCGTCGTTCGGATCCCCGAACACAAGGGCGCCATGGTGGCCGTTGCCGGTCAGGAAAGCGTCCTCCCAGCGGGCGGCGGGGGCGGGCTCCCAGGTTCCGTGGACCGGCCCGGTCATGGTGCGGCCTCCAGTACGGCGACTCCGTAACGGCCCAGCTGCACACCGTCGGTGACGTCCGCGCCCGTCAGCAAGTCGCGGTGGCGGCCGGGTACCGGGACGGTGACGGCGTCGCGCCCATGGTTGAGCAGGAACAGCAGCCCTCCCCGGCGTACGGCCTCCACGCGCGCCGGGAGTCCGGTGAGGGTCGGCCCTGCGCCCGCGTCGGCGGCGATGCCGGCGAGCAGCGTGCGCAGGGCGTGCGGCTCGGGGAGGGTGGAGACGTACCAGGCGCGGCCGTTGCGCAGGACGGCGGGGAGACCGTCGAGTTCGCCGCCCTTGTAGGGCGTCGTCTCCGTGATGCCGTCCGCGGCCTCGATCTCCTCGGACCACAGGGTGCCGCGGAAGCCCTCGATGTCGACCGTCTCGCCCGCGTCCAGCGGCCACCACTCGTGCAGGACACGGATCCCGAACAGCTCACGCAGCCGGGCGTCCATGCCGCCGGGGCGTACGCGGTCGTCCTCGTCGGCGGTGCCGGTCTGGAAGCCGGCGACGAGGGTTCCGCCGTTCTCGACGTAGGAGGTCAGGTTGTCGATCGCCGCGTCCGTCATCACGTACAGCTGCGGGACGACGACCAGCTTGTACGCCGACAGGTCGTGCTCGGGGTGCGCGAAGTCGGCGGTGGTGTGCGCCTCCCACAGGGCGCGGTGCCAGACGCGGACGATCTGCGGGTAGTCGACTTCGCAGGAGAGCCGCCCGTCCTGCCCGCTCGCCCACCAGGCGTTCCAGTCGAGGAGTACGGCGACTTCGGGGGCGTCCACCTTCGTGCCCGGCACCTTCTCGCCCAACAGGGCGAGTTCGGCGCCGATTCGCTTGACCTCCTGGAAGGTACGGCCGTGCTCCCCCGCATGACTGACCATGCCGGAGTGGAACTTCTCCGAGCCCTGCCGGGACTGCCGCCACTGGAAGTAGCAGATGGCGTCGGCGCCGCGCGCCACTGCCTGCAGGGACCAGAGCCGGTTGAGGCCGGCGGGCCTGGGACGGTTGACCCCGCGCCAGTTGACCGACCCGGCCGCCTGCTCCATGAGCATCCAGGGGCCGCCGCGGGCCTGCGAGCGGGTCATGTCGTGGAGCAACGCCCCGTGCTGACCGCCGAAGGGGTCGTGCGGGTCCGGGTAGCTGTCGACCGAGACCACGTCCTCCTGCTCGGCCCAGGTCCAGGCGTCCTGGCCCTGCCAGAACGGCATGAAGTTGGTCGTCACCGGGATGTGCGGGGTGTGCCGGGCGACGATGTCGCGTTCGGCGAGGTAGCACTCCAGGAGCATGTCGGAGGTGAACCGCTTGAAGTCCAGGACCTGAGTGGGGTTCTTCATGTAGTGCGCGCGGCGCGGCGGCAGGATTTCGTGCCAGTCGCCATAGCCCTGGCCCCAGAAGGCGGTTCCCCAGGCCTCGTTGAGGGCGTCGAGCGCGCCGTACTTGTCCTGGAGCCAGCGGCGGAAGGCGGCCGCGGACTCGTCGCCCCAGTCGTAGGTGCAGTACTCGTTGTTGATGTGCCACATGGTGAGGGCGGGGTGGCCGGCGTAGCGGGCGGCGAGGTCCTCGGAGATGGCGGCGGCGTAGCGCCGGTAGGTTGCGCTGGAGTGCGAGAAGTGCTGACGGGAGCCCCACCACTCGGTGCGGCCGTCCTCGTCCCGCGGGAGGGTCTCGGGGTGGAGACGACCCATCCATGGGGGCGGCGAGGCGGTGGGGGTGGCGAGGACGACGCCGATGCCGCCCGCGTGCATCAGGTCCATGAGCCGGTCGAGCCAGCCGAATTCCCGTGCCCCGGGACGGGGTTCGAGTTTCGCCCAGGCGAACACGCCGAGGGTGACGGAGTTGACGCCGGCGTCCTGCATGAGGCGGACGTCCTCGTGCCAGGTCTCCTCGGGCCACTGCTCGGGGTTGTAGTCGCCGCCGAAGAGGAGACGGCCGCGGGCGGCGTCTGCGAGGGAGGGCTTGTCGGTCGCGGCCATCAGATGAGCTCCCCGTACTGGATCCCGCGCCCGTTGGTGGCCAGGTACACCCGCCCGTACACGCGCGGGTCGCCGATGATGACCTCGCCGGTCCAGCCCCACTGGTGGGCGTCGTCGTTGATCCGCACCCAGGTCCTGGCCTCGTCGTCGGAGCGATACACGGCGGTGATGTTCTCGGTGGCACCGACCTGGTAGATCGCCGGGTAGTCGGCGCCGTCCGCGGCCTTGCCGAAGCCGAGGGTGTACGAGGCCCAGCAGCTGTCGACCTTCGAGAAGCTCGCGCCGCCGTCGGTGGAGCGGTGGAGCCCGTTCCACTTCGTGCTCAGCCACAGGTCACCGGACCGCCCCGGCGCCGCGACCAGCTTGAACTGGCTGTCGCCGGAGGGTAGTCCGGCCGCACGGGCGGCGAAGGAAAGGCCACTGTCACTGCTGGCGTACAGCGTTCCCGTGTCGGAGTCGTACGCGTAGAAGAGCGTCGGGTCGGCCGGGTCGGCGACCGGAGTGGCGCCCTTCGGGAAGGAGGAGACCTCGGACCAGGTCGCGCCGTTGTCGGCGGAGCGATGCGCCGCGTACTTCGTGCCGTCCCAGTGCACGAAGGACCACAGCAGCACGCTGCCGTCGGCGTTGGTGGCCACCGGCCCCGGTGCGCTCTTGGCGATGTCGGGCTGGGCCATGAAGGGCGCCCAGGTCTGCCCGCCGTCGTTCGAGTAGGCACCGTTGCCGTGATCGCCCCAGCCGGTGCGCACGACGTACGCCGGCCTGCCCGCGGCCTGCGCGAGTCCCGTCGCCGACGCGAACACGGGGTTCGTCGCCATGCCGCGCGACGGAGACGCCGTGAGCCGCTCGTGGTACATCACGCCGATGTCCCCGTTTGCGCTGATCAGATGCGCCTCTCCGACCGGGGGCGAGAGCAGCTGACGCACGGACGTCTCCTCCAGGCCGCGGATCTGCGGGGCCCAGTGGGTGAGGTCGCGGGTGCCGTAGAGGGTGGCGCCGGTGCCGTAGACGATGTGGCAGGAGTCGTACGGGTCGAGGGCGACCGCCTGGATCCACCAGCCGAACTTCGGCTGGTCACCACCCCACTTGAGGAAGGGAGTCTCGGACACGTCGAGGACAGCGGTGTCCTTGAGGGACGCCCAGCTGCGCCCACCGTCCGTCGACCGGTAGAGCGTGTCGATGGCGGCCCAGCGGTTGTTGGTGGAGACGACGACGGTACCGGGCCTACGGGCGTCGACGGCGACCCCGCCGTAGCCGAAGTTGTCGGTGGAACCGTCGGGGGCGGTCCCGCCCGGCTTCACGGGCGTGACGTCGGTCCACTTGCCGGTGCTGGTGGCCAACTTGTGCACGCTGCCGTCGGACTGGCCGTTGGGCCCGGGTGCATTGGCGTACGTCACATACAGCGCCCCGGTGTCACGGTCGTAGGCGGCGCGGATCGGGACCTTGGCGGAGGTGCCGGTGGGTTGACCGGGGACGGGACGCCAGGTTTTGCCGTCGGTGGTGCGGTAGAGGTTGACGGAGCCTGTGGTGCCGTCGGCGTCACCCCAGCCGGCGTAGACCGCCCGCCCGGCGGCGACGAGGAGGGTGACGCCCTGTCCGGAGGGGCTGGCGTTCGCGGGGAATCCGGTGGCGGGCGCCCAGGAGGCGCCCCGGTCGGTGGACTTGAGCAGTCCGTCGTGCCGGGTGCCGAGCCACAGCGTGTCACTGTCCCGCGGATCGACGAGCAGCCGCTCGCCGGTCCCCCGGCCGTCCTCGTTGGCGCCGAGCTTCACGGTGAGGTCGGTGCGGGTCCAGGTGGCGCCGCGGTCCTCGGAACGGAGGACGGCTCCGTTGCCGGCCCAGGGCTGGGAGTAGGTGCCGAGGGCGAGGTAGAGGCGGTCGGGGTACGCGGGGTCGACGGCCACCGCCTCCGCCCCGAGGAGGTTCCAGTCGTCCCAGCCGAGGTGATCGGTGAGCGGGGTCCAGCGCGCGGCGCCGTCGTCCCACCGGTAGGCACCCCCGATGTCCGTGCGCGCATAGGCGAGGCCGCGCACGGAGGGGTGGAAGAGGACGCCGGTGACGAAGCCGGTGCCGCCGATGACGGCGTTGCGCCAGCGGTAGGCGGGCGCGGACGTGGCCGTGGGCTCCGCGGCTGCCGCGCGCCCCGGGAGGGAAGGGACGGCGGTGAGCGCGGCGGCGGCCGCGGTCCCGGCGAGAACGGCACGTCTGCTCAGGCTGGACGCATACATGACAGATACCTCGTTCTACAAGTGAGGAGTTCTACGAGAGAGGGGAGTGGAGAGGCTCAAGGAGCGCAGGGCTGTATCGATATGCGGCTCCGCCGCGTGGGCGCGATCAGCCACAGACAACCCGACAGCCGCCGGACGGTCGAAGCACCCTGCCCAGTAGGCGAACGGTCAGCCCTTCACCGCGCCGGTGAGCATGCCCTTCTTGAAGTGCCGCTGGACGACGGGGGATGCGATCGCGACGGGGATCAGGGCAAGGACCACGACCGCCATCTGCAGCCCCAGGGCGGAGAGTTGACCGGTGCGGACCGCCTGCTGGAGGCCGGTCGGCGCCTCGGTGTTCTTCTGGACCAGTTGGATGAGCACGTTCTGCAGCGGCATCATCTGCTGGTCGGTCAGGTAGATCGAGGCGTTGAACCAGGCGCTCCAGTACCCGACCGCGTAGAACAGGGAGATGACGGCCAGCACCGCCCGCGACAGCGGCATGATGATGGTCAGCAGGATGCGCAGGTCGCCGGCCCCGTCGATGCGGGCGGACTCGGTGAGTTCGGGGGAGATCCCCATGAAGAAGGCCCGCAGGACGAGGATGTTGAAGACGCTGACCGCGCTGGGCAGGATCAGGGACAGATAGGTGTCGGTGAGGCCCAGCGACTGCACCAGAAGGTACGTCGGGATGAGGCCGGCCCCGAAGAACATGGTCGCCATGATGGTCATCAGCAGGAACCGGTGGCCCAGACTGCCCGGCCGGGACAGGCCGTAGGCCGCGAGCACCGACACCGTCATCGAGAACAGTGTGCCGAAGAGCGTGACGCCGACCGAGACCGTGATCGCCCGGCTGACCTGGCCGCCGCTGAGCAGCTCCGTGTAGTTGACGAAGGTGATGCCCTGGGGGATCACGACGAGGCCGCCGACCCGGTCGATCACGGATTTGGGAGAGAGGCTGGTGACGATCACGATCCACAGCGGACCGAGCACCCCCAGGCAGCAGAGCGCGAGGAGGCCGCCTTTCGCGGTGAGTCCGGTCTTGCTGGGCTGCTCCTCCCACACAGGGCGGGCGGGAGCCCTGAGGCTGCGGATGAGCTGCGTGTTGAGGCTCACTTCTGGTACACCCCCTGCTCGCCGAGCAGGTGCGCGAACTTGTTCGCGCCCACGACGAGGCACACTCCGATGACTCCCTTGACGAGGCCGACCGCGGCCGCGTAGCTGAAGTCGCCGTTCTGGATACCCATGTTCCACACGTACGTGTCGAGGACCTCGCTGGCCCCCACGCCGACCGCGTCCCGCTGGAGCAGGAACTGCTCGAATCCGACGCTCAGCGCGTCGCCCACCCGCAGGACCAGCAGCAGCGCGATCACCGGACGTAGCGCGGGCAGCGTCACGTGCCACATGCGCCGCCAGCGCCCCGCACCGTCCATGGCGGCGGCCTCGTACAGATCGGTGCTCACCGCGGCCAGCGCGGCGAGGAAGACGATGATCCCCCAGCCGGCGTCCTTCCAAACGGCCTGCGCGGTGACCAGGTACTTGAAGAGGCTCGCGTCGGTCATCAGGTCGAAGCCGCTCCACCCATGGTCCTCGAGGCTCTGCGCGATGATGCCCGCGCCGCCGAAGACCTGCTGGAACACGGTGACCACGAGGACCCACGAGAAGAAGTGCGGCAGATACATGATCGCCTGCGCCACGGCCCGGACCCGGGGCCGGATCACGCTGTTGATGAGCAGCGCGAGGGCGATGGGGATCGGGAAGAACAGCACCAGTTGGAGCACGAACAGCACGATGGTGTTCTTCGCCGCGCTCCAGAACAGCGGGTCGTCGACCATCCGCGAGAACTGCTCCACCCCGACCCAGGGACTGTGGAAGATCGCCGTGACACCGTTGCTGGAGACGTACGGGTCGTAGTCCTGGAAGGCGACGACGTTGCCGAGCAGCGGGACGTAGTTGAAGAGCAGGAGCAGGGCGATGACGGGCAACGTCATCAGGATGAGCGTGCGGTCGCGGCGCAGCCGGATCCGGTAGGGAACCTTGCCCGCCTTGCTCGCCCTGCGCGGCACCCGCTCCTTCGCCGCGGCTGTGGCGACCGCGGCCATCGGTTCCTCGACGGCCGCGGGGGGACGACTCCCATCGGCCCTGCTCTCGGCCATGAGAGACATCAGTTGCCGCTGCCGTTCTTGTCGAGAAGCTGCTTGTACCAGTCACGCAGCTTGTCGCCGCCGGAGGACTTCCAGGTGGAGATGGCTGCCTGCACGTCGGACAGCTTCTTGTTGCCGCGCACGTAGTCGATCTCCAGCTGCTCGAACTGACTGGAGAGGTTCGCGTAGCGAGTCGGCTCGACGATGTTCATGCCGTACGTGGACGTCTTCTTCACGAAGGCACCCATCCGCTGCTGCCACTCGACCTGCTTGCGGGCGATGTCGGGGAAGTCGGGGTGGGCGTAGTAGGCGGCCGGTGCGGCCAGCATCACCCAGGCGTTGATCACCTCGGTGTTGCCCTGGTCGGTCTTGACCGGGACACCGTCCTTGACCGTGTAGTGGGTGCCCTCGACGCCGTAGTCGACGAGCATCCGCTCCTTGGTGCCGTAGGGCGCCGCCGAGAAGTTGGCGGCGGCCAGCGCGTTCTCCACGGTCGTCTTCGAGGCGCCCTTGCGGATCATCGACCAGATGGTGGCGGGCTGGGAGGCGTACGGGGTCGGGTCGCCGCCGTCGGCGCCGAAGATGTCCATACCGTCGATCTCGAAGTCCGGGTTGGACTGGGCCTGTTCGGCGGTCTTGCCGTACCAGTGGGAGACGTCGTTGTTGAAGACCAGGATTTGCCCGGCGGTGAACCGCTGGCCCGCGTCGCCCGAGCGCGCCTTGTCGTCGGGATGGACCACGCCCGCGTCGAACAGCTTGCGGGTCCACTCCAGGGCCTCGAGGTACTCGGGCTGCTCGATGCGGTACGTCAGCTTGCCGTCGGCCCCGATGTTCCAGCCGAGCGTCCCGGAAGGGCGGACGCCGAAGATGCTGGCGGAGACCCAGGACATGTCGCCGCAGGCATACACCTTGGCCTTGGCGCTGGTGGCCTCCTTGGCCCAGCTGAGGAACTCGTCCGCTGACTTGGGTACGGAGTAGCCCTTCTTGTCGAAGATGTCCTTGCGGTAGTAGGGCACGATGAAGTTCGCGGTGGCGGAGGGCATCGGTATGCCGCGCAGCGCGCCGCCGAAGATGCCCATGCGCCAGGCGTCGGAGGGGATCGCGGCCAGGTTCGGGTACTTCTTGACCTTGTCGCCCGCCAGGTAGGGGCCCAGGTCCATGAACTTCGCAGTGACCGCATTCGAGATCTTGCCGACCAGTTCCCAGTTGGGCACGACCACCATGTCGGGTATGGAGCTGGAGGCGAGGACAGCGCCGAGCTTCTGGCCGTAGGTGTTGCCGTCCTGGTTCTGCCAGGTGATCTTGGTGCCCGCCGCGGCGTCGAGTGCCGTGTAGTAGGCGCATCCGGGCTTCGGCGGGGCGCCCCAGAACGGGGACATGACCTTGAGGGCGGCGCCGGTGCCGAGCTTGTCCGGGACCGAGGTGGAGAGGGCCGAGAGGTCGACCTTGCCGGTGTATCCGGCCGCCGAACCGTTCTTCGACGGAAGGTCCGGCTCGGCGACCGTGCTGGCGACGTACGTCGGAAGCAGCTTGTCCGCGGCCTTGCCCGACGTGGTGCCCTCACGCGAGCCGCTGTCCGAATCGCTGCAGGCGGCGAGCAGCGGCATCCCACCGGCCACCGCTGCAGCGGCGACCGCCGTGGAGGCGAGGAAGCTTCTCCGGCTCGGGGCGGAGGAGGCGGAAGCGGCGTTCGGCGTCATTGCGTCAACCCTTCGTGGCGCACCAGAACACCCGGCGGTGGGGCCGTCGGCTGCGGTGTCTTGAGTGGAACTGGCTGAGCCGAAGCGGTTCCCTTCGGTCCTCGGGGGACTGCGCCGGGACAACAGCGCTGCCGGCGGCAGGTCCCCTAGTCGAAGCGCTTCGATGTTGCTGCGAGGTTAAGTGAACCAAGGGAGGCACACA
Source organism: Streptomyces sp. NPDC001514 (assembly GCF_053597075.1). NCBI lineage: Bacteria > Bacillati > Actinomycetota > Actinomycetes > Kitasatosporales > Streptomycetaceae > Streptomyces > Streptomyces sp. NPDC001514. Next base: position 32,430 of record NZ_JBSFHO010000003.1, on the reverse strand, counting down.
AGAGTCGGTTTCCATATTCCTCATCCCCTCCGGGATCCGCGCCCGTCGCCCACAAGTCCTTTTGTCTGCCGAGTTGTTGCCGTGACATGTCTTGACACTCACCACTCCACGACCAGAGCATCGAAGCGCTTCAACACCCGCCCTGGCCCGGCCGCCCGAACCCCGGCTCCCCCACCACCGTCAACGCCGCTCACCGCGCTCCACCGCAAGGGGATTCCCACGTGACCGCACATCCGCCACCCTTCCGCGATCCGCATCTGCCGTTCGACGAGCGCGTGGACGATCTGCTGGCTCGGCTCACACTCGACGAGCGGATCGCGATGCTGCACCAGTTCGCCCCCGCCGTGGAGCGGCTGGACGTCGCCGCGTTCCGCGCCGGGCAGGAGGCGTTGCACGGCGTGGCCTGGATGGGTCCGGCGACCGTGTTCCCGCAGGCGGTGGGGTTGGGCGCGACCTGGAACGACAACCTCGTACGCAGGGTCGGCGAGGCGGTGTCCACCGAGGCGCGCGCCATGCGCGCCCGTGATGACCGGGTCGGCCTCAACGTCTGGTCCCCCACGGTGAACCTGCTGCGCCATCCCCTGTGGGGCCGGGGCGAGGAGGGCTACTCCGAAGACCCGAAGCTGACTTCGGCCATCGCGACCGCCTACACCCGCGGCCTGCGCGGCGATCACCCCACGTACTGGCGCACCGCACCCGTACTCAAGCACTGGCTCGCCCACAACAACGAGACGGACCGCGACACTTCGTCCTCCTCGGTCCGCCCGCGCGTGCTGCACGAGTACGACCTGCGCGCCTTCCGCGAGACGGTCGAGGCAGGCGCGGTCGCCGGGGTGATGCCCGCGTACAACCTGGTCAACGGCCGCCCCAACCACGTGTCGCCGTACCTGCGCGAGCATCTGCGCGCCTGGACGGAACGCGAACTGCTGGTCTGTTCGGACGCGGGCGCGCCGTCCAGCCTGGTCGACTCCGAGCACTACTTCGACACGCACGAAGAGGCGACCGCGGCGGCGCTGGCGGCCGGAGTGGACAGCTTCACCGACCACGGCACGGACAGTTCGACAATCGTGGCGCGGGTGCGTGGCGCGCTGGAGCGCGGACTGCTGTCCGCGGCCGACATCGACACAGCGGTACGCCGCCAGCTGTCGGTCCGTTTCTCGCTCGGCGAGTTCGACCCGGGGCTCGACCCGTACGCCGGCACCAAGGACTTCGACACCCCGGCCCACCGCGCCCTCGCCCAGGAGGCCGCCGAGCAGGCAGTCGTCCTGCTCAAGAACGACGGCCTGCTGCCCCTGCCCGCCGGCACCCGGGTCGCCGTGGTCGGCCTGCTCGCCGACGAGTGCAAGCTCGACTGGTACAGCGGCACGCTGCTGCACCGCTCGACCCCTCTGCAGGGCCTGTGCGAGCGGTTCGGCGCCGACCGCGTGACCTTCGCGGAAGGCGTGGACCGCGTACGCCTGAGGACCTCGTCCGGTACGTACCTGGCGGTCCCCGAGGCCGCAGGGACGGCCGACGAGGTGCGCGGCGCGGAGGGCGCCCTGGACCCGGCGCTGCTCGCGGGTCGCACGGACCTGCCGCCGCTGACCGCCGACGGCACCGGGACCGAACTCGCGCTGATCGACTGGGGCGACGGCGTGCTCACGCTGCGCGCCGCCGGCGGCCGCTATCTCTCGGTCGCCGAGGACGGTTTCGTCCGCGCCTCCGCCGACCAGCCCGGCGGCTGGGTCGTCCAGGAGACGTTCCGCCTCGAAGCGCACGAGACCCACGAGAGCGGCCACCTCCTCAAGCACATCGGCACGGGCCGGTACGTCTCTGTCGCCGCCGACGGCGTGAAGGTCGCCGCGGAAGACCCCGCGGACGCGGAAGTCTTCGCCGTGATGGTCACCGAGCGCGGCGAGGAAGCGGTGAGCCGCGCGGCGGACGCGGCGGACGTGGTGATCGTGGTCGCGGGCAACGACCCGCACATCAACGGCCGCGAGACCGAGGACCGCACGACCCTGCGCCTCCCCACCCACCAGGAGCGCCTGCTCCGCGCCGCCCGCGCCGCGAACCCGCGCACGGCGCTCACCCTCGTCTCCGCCTACCCGTACGCCGTCGGTCACGAGGACCTCCCGGCCCTGCTGTGGACCGCGCACGGCGGCCAGGCGGCGGGCACGGCACTCGCCCGCGTGCTGGCCGGCGACGTCTCCCCGGCCGGCCGGCTGCCGCAGACCTGGTACGCCTCGGACGACGACCTGCCGGACCTCCTGGACTACGACGTGATCGGCGGCCGCCAGACGTATCTGTACTTCGAGGGCACCCCGCTCTTCCCCTTCGGCCACGGCCTGTCGTATACGTCCTTTGCGTACGAGAACCTTGCGGTTCGGCGCGACGGAGAACTGCTCCGCATCTCCTTCACCGTCACCAACACGGGTGACGTCCCCGCCGACGAGGTCGCCCAGCTCTACACCCGGGCCGTCGATCCCGCGATCCCCCGCCCGCGCCGCCAACTGGCCGCGTACCGCCGGGTCCACCTGACGCCCGGCGCCTCGGCGGAACTGGGCTTCGAACTCCCCGTCGCGGGACTCGGGTTCTGGGATGTCGCCCACGGCCGCTGGTGGGTCGAGCCGGGCCCGTACGAACTGCTGGCGGGGGCGTCCAGCGCGGACGTCCGGCTGCGCGAGACCCTCCGGATCGACGGCCCCGCGGCGGGCCCGCGCCCCGTCGTCGAGCGCGGGCTGGAGGCCGCCGACTACGACGACCACCTCGCCACCACCATCGTCGACCGCAGCAGGACGTCGGGCGACGCGGTGACACCGGCGGACGGCGAGGCGGGCGAACTGGTCTTCCGCCGCTGCGACTTCGGCGACGGCGTCACGGGCGTGTCCGTCGAGGCGGCCGGCGCGGGCACGGTCGAGCTCTCCCTGCCCGGGGGACCGGTCCTCGCCTCGCTCGACGTCACGGCGACCGGCGGCCCGTACGAGTACACCACCGTCCGCGCCGAGTTCGCGGCCACCGGCGTGCGGGACCTGCGGATCGGGCTGCGCGGCCCCTTGCGGCTCACGCACGTCGGCTTCTCCCGCTGAGGTTCCGGAAGGGGCCCGGCACCGGACGCACTCGCGGTGCGTCGGTGCCGGGTGCCCACCTGCTTGCCCCTTGCTGATCATGTGGATCACGGCACCTCACGTCGGGCCGATACGACCGGCCTTCCCTGGGGAGCCCGCTGCGGGCTCGTCATCGCCTTGCGGGATCTCCCAGGTGGCGCAGGGCTCGTGCGGCGGCGTGAGCGCCGCACATTCCGTGCGCGCCGGGACCGGGCGGGGTCGCCGCGGAGCACAGGTAGTGGCCCGGCAGGCCGGTGTCGTACGGATGGAGGGTGGGCCGGGGGCCGAACAGCAACTGGGGGATGTCCTTGGCTCCGGTCATGATGTTGCCGCCGACGTAGTTGGGGTTGTATGCGGCGAATCCGGGTGTGGTGCGCACGGCGGTGCCGACGATGCGGTCCCGGAATCCCGGGGCGAACCGCTCGATCTGGGCGGTGATCGCCTCCGTGGCGTCGCCGGAGTAGCCGGCCGGTACGTGGGCGTAGGTCCACACCGGATGCACGTCTCCGACCGAGCGCTGCGGATCGGCCAGATACTGCTGGCCGACCAGGACGAACGGCCGGGCCGGCATCCGTCCGGCGTGGATGTCCCGCTCGGTGGCGGCGATCTCGGCGTACGTGCCGCCGACGTGTACCGTGCCGGCCCGCCGCGCTGCTTCGGCGGTCCAGGGGACTCCGCCTTCGACCGCGAAGTCGGCCTTGAACGCTCCGGGTCCGTACCGGAACCTCCGGTAGGCGCGGGCGACACGGGGCGGCAGCCGGTCGCCCATGATGTCCGCCAGGGCGGTGGGGGCCACGTCCCAGACGGTCGCGTCCGCGGGTGGCAGGTCGGAAGCCGACCGGACCTGTACGCCGGTCTCGATCTTTCCTCCCAGGTCGGTCAACAGGGCGGCCATGGCGGCTGTGATACGGCCCGTTCCGCCGACGGCCACGGCCCAGCCGTGCCGGTGTCCCGCGGTGAGGATGCCGAGTCCGATGCTGGCGCTCAGCGGCCGGTGCAGGGGGTGGAAGGCATGTGCGGCCACACCGCCCCACAGCGCCCGCGCTTCCTCGGTGACGAACGTCTTCGCCAGCAGCGACGCGGGGGCGAGCGCGGGGACACCGAAGCGTGCCAGGCGAAGAGGGTGGCGCGGGATGCGCAGCAGCGGGCCGAGGATGTCGTCGCTCAAGGTGTCGTAGCCCTTTGACGGCCGCTCGAACAGCAGGCGCCAGCGTCGGCCGTCGGCGCCGAGACCGGTGGCGGTCTCGGTGACCGAGCGGTGCAGGACGCCCGCCGAGCCGCCGTCGAGCGGATGCACGCAGTCGATCTCCGGCCACGCCCAGGTCAGCCCGTAGCGCTCCAGACCGAGGCCGCGCAGGAACGACGACCCGACCGCCATCGGGTGGACGGCCGAGCAGTGGTCGTGCAGCAGTCCGGGAAGGATCGCCTCACCGGAGCGGGCGCCGCCGCCGATCTCATCGGCCCCTTCCAGCACCGTGACCTGCACACCCGCCCGGGCCAGGGCGATGGCGGCGGCGAGTCCGTTGGGACCGGCGCCGATCACCGTTGCCGTACTCATGTCGTCATGCTTTCCACCGTGCCTTGCGCCCCAACCTGCGAGGACGACTGGGCGCGGGTCCAGATCACGTCGAGCGGGATCGGGCCGTTCGGCAGCCACGGCTGCTCCCGGACCGCGTCGGCGACCTTCCACGTGCCCCGCTCGATCACGCCGAGCGCGGCGTCGATCACCTGGTAGCGCTGGACGGAGCTGTGGATGGCCTGCGACTCCACCCAGACGACGATCCACTCCCCCGGGGCGAACCCGACGCGGGACTGCACGGCGTTGATCAGGTCGAGGTTGTGCAGATGGCCGTCGCCGAAGTTGAACCCGATCAGCGAGTTGCACCCGAACTCGGCCTCGCGCACTGTGCGTTGCTCAAGATCGGGCAGGTTCTTCAGGAGCACGGAGAGCAGGCCGCGGCCCTGGCTGTGCATCGACCGCCAAGCGATCGTCTGCTGCATGGTGATCTCGGCGACCACCGGCGGGTAGCCCAACGCCTTGAGCTGGTCGACCTGGTTGCGGGTCGGACGGTGCCGCAGCGAGTTCAGCTTCTCCTCCGCACCCGGCGCGAAGGCCCACAGCGCGGAGGCCCAATTGCCCGCGTACTGCCGCATCGAGGGCAGGAACGACACCAGGTCCGGGCGCAGATTGCCCAGGACGGGGAAGAACGCCAGAGCGGCGGCGATCCCGGCAGCCAGCCAGGGCGAGGACATGTCGCCGACGCCGTAGCCGTCCCAGGCCGGGAAGCCGAGGAACAGGAAGACCGTCAGGTACGCGAACAGGATGTTCCACTCCAGCACCGCCAGCGGGAACGTCGACGTGATGAAGAGGTGGAAGACGACCATCAGCACCACGCCGGCGAGGGTGAGCCAGCGGTTCGTGGAGAACAGCAGTACCAGCGGGGTGATGATCTCGACGGTGGTGCCGCCGACGTGTGCCATGAAGCCCGCGACCTTCGACGGGCGAATGTCGTGGGGGAAGTCGCGGTAGTGCAGCCGCCTGAGCCACTTCGCCGGCACGCAGGGGCTGTTGGAGACCATCGGCGGCACCACGTTGGTGAAGTGCAGCCCGAACTTCGACACCCCGGCGCCGATCCACACGGCACAGATCAGCAGCTTGGCCGCGACGATCATGTCGATGAACGGCAGCACGGCGAAGAACACCAGCGCGGGCAGGTACTGCTCGCCCCGCGCGGCCAGGAAGAGTGTCTTGTCCCGCAGGCCGCACACGATGTACAGCACGATCGGTGCGATCATCAGCGCCGGGCGCACCAGCCCCGAGGTGTTGTCCGGCAGGACCTCGACGAGCGACGCGCTCTTCTCGCCGGGCAGCAAGATCGCCGTGAGCAGCGACGCCAGGAAGGCCAGGAAGAGCGCCACGTCGGCCGCCGTGCGGCGATCGCCGCCGGTGAAGGGCACGCGCTTCCACGGGCGCAGCCGGATGGTGCCCGGCCGGGCCCAGAACAGGATCCCGCCGGTCATCGGCCTGAACTTGCCGGCAATCGGGCCCCAGGACCCCGCCACCCCGACCGCCTCCAGAAAGACCGTCCAGAGCACCAGTTTCTGATAGGCGACCGGTTGGTCCCACCAGCGCTGGACCTCCCAGAACGGGCCGATGCCCGAGGTCCAGGTCACCAGGGCCGTCCCGGCGACGACGTAAAGGAGGAGCAGCTTGACCACGTACGTCGTCGGAATCACCTTCGGCGAACCGAAACCGTACTCCACCCAGTGCAGAGCCAGCTCTTTCACGCGTTCCATGAGCGGTTTCTCAAGGAACGTCTCCTGGTCGACCGGCGGGAAGTCACCCGTCGTGAAACCCATTGTTCTCGCCCCTTCGTACAACGGTTTTTGAGCGTGCGGCTCCGCGCCCGGAAATCTCCGGTGCGAGTGTTCGGGTGAATGCCGTGTACTGAGCGCGGATTCTCTACGCGCTCACGGCTGAGCTACGAAGGAGAAGTTTGTCGATCTTTCCCACCGAATTCTTCGGCAACGCCTCGGTGACGAGGACCGACACCGGTACCTTGATGCGGGCCAGTGAGCCGCGGCAGTGCTCGACGAGTTCCTCGGGGGCGGCCTTCGCGTCCGGAAGCAGTGCGACGTATGCGACCGGAACCTCACCGAGCACGGGGTCGGGCCTGCCGACCACCGCCGCTTCGAGCACCGCCGCGTGGGTGTGCAGGACGTTCTCGATCTCCTTGGGGTAGATGTTCTCCCCGCCGCGGATGATCATGTCCTTGATCCGGTCGACCAGGATGAGATAGCCGTCCGCGTCGAAGCGCCCGACGTCGCCGGTGTGCAGCCAGCCGTCGACGACGGTCCTGGCCGTCTCGTCGGGCAGCCCGAGGTAGCCGCGCATGACGTTCGGGCCCCGGACCACTACCTCGCCGACCGATCCGCCGTCGAGAAGATTGCCCTCGGCGTCCATCACGGCGACGGTCTGTCCGGGCAGCGGGAGCCCGACCGTCCCGGGCTTGCGCAAGCCGGCGGGCGGATTCAGCGTCGAGGCGCAGGTGCCCTCGGACAGACCGTAGCCCTCGACGACCGGCACGTGGAACCGGTTCTCGAACCGGGCGATCAGTTCGGCGGGCATCGGCGCGGCCCCGCAGATCGCCCGGCGCAGCGACGACGTGTCCGGACGCACCTCGTCGGGCAGCGACACCAGCATCGCGTAGATCGCCGGTACGGCCGAGAAGTACGTCGGCCCGACGGCGTCGACCGTGTCGAAGAACGTCGACGCGCTGAACCGGCCGGCGATCGTCGCCCGCGCGCCCGCCAGCAGCGGAGACAGCACGCTCACCACGATCCCGTTGACATGGAACAGCGGCAGGACCAGCAGGCTGTGGTCGGTCTCGTCCAGGCCGATGGCGTCGATGACCATCCGGCACATCGCGGCGATGTTCGCGTGGTCGAGCATCACGCCCTTCGGGCGGCCCGTGGTCCCGCTGGTGTAGATGATCAGGGCCAGCGATTCGGGGGCAAGTGCGACGGCGTCCGGCGCCAAGGCCTCGGACCCCCTCACCGAAGCACCCGCCACGGCGGCCGCGTCGAGTGTCCCGAAGCTCCCGGCCCCCGCCTCGGCGATCACCGCCTTCGCACCGGAGTCCTGGATCTGATGGCGGGCCTCGGCTTCGGTGAGCGCGGGATTCAGCGGCGTGACCGCGGCGCCCAGTCGCCAGGCCGCGAACATGATGACGACCAGTTCCAATCGATTCGGCAACGACACCGCGACCACATCTCCGGCGCGAATTCCGTGCGCGCCGAGCACGGCCGCCGCGGATCGGACCCGTCTCAGGAAAGCGTCGTTGTCCAGCTGCTCGCGATCATCCGCGATACAGGGTCCGGTGGGACTCCGGCCGGCCCGGACATCCGGAAGTTCAGCTATGTGCTGCACGATTTCCTCACCATTGAGTAGCAGCGTGACGGCGGTCATAGCTGCAAGGTAGGCACGGGGCACGTGTCCGGATACGGGCTTGCACTCCAGTACGGACCCCGACCTTTGTGCCGTCGGCACAAAGCAGGACGCGGACATCGAGATGCAGGCGTCGGCCGTACTGTCGGGACGCGACGTGTCGGGTACCTTCCCGCCATGAGTGTCAGTGTCGACGGGACCGTCCAGGAAGCCGCCAAGCGCATCCAGGGCGATCTGGAGCACCTCACCACCGAGATGACCTCGATGTTCGTCGACGTCATCCCCGAGTTCCGCCACGACGACGCCGTGCGGCGGCTGATGGTCGCCAGCACGTCGTCGAACCTCGCCGCGATCCTCGACATGCTGGCGCTGAACATCTCCGTCGACGACATCACCGTCCCGCCGGCCGCGGCCGAGTACGCCCGCCGCTTCGCCCAGCACGGCCTGTCACTGGAGGCGCTGCTGCGCGCCTATCGCCTCGGCGAGCACATGTTCGTGCAGCGGGCGATGACCGTCCTGCACCAGCTCGACCTGTCCACCGACGAAGCCCTGGCCGCGACAAGCCGAATCGTGCACCTGGCGAACACATACATCGACCAGGTTGTCGAGGGTCTCGTCGACATCTACGAGGACGAGCGCAGACGGTGGGACGCGCGGTCCGACGCCGCCCGCGCCGCCCAGGTCCGCGCCGTGCTCGACACCGACGGGCTCGACCTCGCCGCTGCCGAGGAGATGCTGTCGACGTCCCTGCGTGGATGGCATCTCGCCGCGATCATCTGGACGCAGCCCGGCTCGGCCGATCCGGACGCGGCTCAACTGCGCGCCGGCGCGGCGATGCTCGCCGCAGCCACCGGCAGAGCCCCCCTGACGATCTCCGCCGACGAACGGACGTACTGGGCCTGGATGTCCTCCACCGGCAGGCCGGCCCTCGACCTCGATCTGCTGGAGAACGAGCTCCACAAGCACCCGGCACTGCGCATCGCCCTCGGTGACATCTCCCCCGGCCTCGAAGGATTCCGCCAGACGTTCCGGGACGCGCAGCGTGCCCGCACGGTCGCTGTAGCGGGAGCCGCCCCCGGCTGCGCACTCGTCGTCCACTCCCGGGTCGCCCTCGCCGGACTCCTCGTCGATCACCTCACCGACGTCGAAGCCTGGGCCGGACGCGTCCTCGGCGACCTCATGCACGACGACGACGCGACGGCCCGACTGCGCGAGACCGTACAGGTGTTCCTGGACGCACGGGGCAGCTTCACCGACGCCGCCGCACGCATGCACGTCCACAAGAACACGGTCCACTACCGCGTGCGCAAGGCGGAGGAGATCCTCGGACACCCGCTCACCGAGAACCGGCTGGACATCGAGGTTGCCCTACTGGCCTGCGCGCAACTCGGACTCGTCGACGCCGCTCGTCGTCGCAGCGCGTCCTGACACGTTGCGACGGCCGTTCGGGCCAACGCAGGTCGTCGTGCGGCGCGAACGCCCGCACCCCGGCGCCCACCTCCGTCCAGCGGAGCGGACCTCTCACCGTCGGTGCAGGGCGCTCGGCGTCGGCGGCTCAGGCCAGCCGGATCACGTTCCAGGACATCGGCTCCAGGACGGCTTCGAGCACGCCGGCCCGCACCGAGGTTCCCTCGGCCGGGTGCGGCGTGACACGGTCCGGTTCGTCCAGGGTGTTGCGAGCCTCCGGGTCGGCATCGGACAGTGCGCAGTGTTCGACGATCTCCGTCACGTCCAGGCCGTGCAGGGCGACTTCGAGCGGCAGGGCCTCTGTCTGGCTGCGGTTGACGGCGAAGACGGTGACCGCGCCCGACTGCGGGTCGCGGACCGCCGTGGCGTGCAGCAGGGCGACCTCGCCGTACTTCGCCGTGTCGTACGTGGGCGATTCGACACGTACGTCGAGGACCTGGCCGCGACCGTACCGGGACGCCTGCGCGAACGGGAAGAACGTGGTCTGCCGCCAGGCCGCGCCGCCCGGCTCGGTCATGATCGGGGCGATGACGTTGACCAGCTGGGCGAGGCAGGCGACGGTCACCCGGTCGGCGTGCCGCAGCAGCGCGATGAGCAGCGAGCCGAACACGACGGCATCGGTGACGGAGTAGTTGTCCTCCAACAGACGTGGGGCCTCGGGCCACTGAAGGGGGCTCGCCTCTGACTCCTCCTGGAAGCGGCTCACGTACCAGACGTTCCACTCGTCGAAGGAGAGGTTGATCCTCTTCGGCGACTTGAGTCGCGCGCCCACGTGGTCGCAGGTGGCGATGACGTTCTCGATGTAGGCCTCCATGTCCACGGCCGAGGCCAGGAAGGAGTCACGGTCGCCTTCGGTCTCCTCGTAATAGGCATGCAGGGAGATGTAGTCGACGGCGTCGTAGGCCTCCTGAAGGACCGTCGCCTCCCAGGCGGCGAAGGTGGGCATCGACTGGTTGGAGCTGCCACAGGCGACGAGTTCGACCGACGGGTCGATCTGCCGCATCGCACGGGCGGTCTCGGCGGCCAGCCGTCCGTACTCGTGGGCGGTCTTGTGTCCGGTCTGCCACGGCCCGTCCATCTCGTTCCCCAGGCACCACAGCCGGATGCCGAACGGATCCTTGTCCCCATGGGCGACGCGGCGGTCGGCGAGTTCGGTACCGGCCGGGTGGTTGGCGTACTCCTGGAGCTCCAGCGCCTCGGCGACGCCGCGTGTGCCCAGGTTGACGGCCATCATGGGCTCGGCCTGGTCGCCGATCTTCTTCACGAAGCCGATGTACTCGCTGAGCCCGAAACGATTCGTCTCGGTGGAGCGCCAGGCGAGATCGAGTCGGCGCGGTCGCTGCTCGGCCGGACCGACGCCGTCCTCCCACTTGTACCCGGAGACGAAGTTGCCGCCGGGATAGCGGACGGCTGTGACGCCGAGTTCGCGAATCAGCTCCAGGACATCCGTCCGCAGCCCGGACTCGTCGGCGGCCGGATGCCCCGGCTCGAAGATGCCGGTGTAGACACAGCGGCCGAGGTGTTCGACGAAAGAGCCGAAGAGGCGGGGGTTGACGTCGCCGACGGTGAATGCCGGGTCAAGGGTGAAGCGCGCGGTGCGGGTCATGTCCCTCCTTGGGAAGATGCGAACAGCCACTGTCGGCCAGGACCAGATGGTCCTGGGTCAAGGGCGCAGGCATGTTGTGGGGCTCTGTCAGTTGCGGCATCGACATCCAGCTGCCCACCCAGTGCCCGTTCGTCTTCGACGGGACGGCGGAGTCGGCCGCCCAGGACGTAGTACGGCCGCCCTGTGTGTCCTCGGCACTGACCTCGGACGTCGGCACGACGACGGCGGCCGTGAGGACTCCGACGACGACCGCGCTCAAGACCGACGACCATCTGCTCATGCTCTTCGCAAGTGGCGCGCCCCCCAAGGGATCCCCGGCAGGCAGCGGGCCTCGCGCCTGCAAACCGCCATGTCTCGCGATGGTTTGAATCGGAGGGGATGCCACTGAGGCCGCATGTTGGTGGCCGTGACACTAAAGCGCCCTGAGAGGAAGCGTCAAGGGCGGGGACCTGCACACAACCGCGTCCACTCGGGGCACGGATCGGCTCACAGCCGGGAGTACTGCAACACGGTCAGCGGGGGCGTGCATCACGGCCCGGGGGCGATCCACCGACTGCGCGGCCTGGGCCTGACGCCGATCCTGCTCACCGGCGATGACAAGGCCGTCGCGGCCGCCGTCGCCGCCGAGGTCGAATCGATCGTGAGCATGCCACTGTGAGACCTCCAGCCGCCGCACCGACGACGCCGCACTCGAGTAGCAGACGCAATCCTGCTTCCAACACGCCTGTGAAAGGGGACTATTGACCAGGCCCAACCCCTGCGGCTGGGGGCATCGGGCCCAGTGATTCGTGCTCGCGGGGGCGACCGGTCGGCCGGGATGCTCACCATGAGCGAGACCATGGTCGACGACTGGTCACCGGCGGACGATCGGGCACACAACAGCACTGAGCCTGTCGGGGCGCCTGGCGCTTTACGCGCACCGATTGGCCGCGGCAGACCCCTCGATCGGGCACGTGCGCCTATGCGGGCACCTGCCTGGCTCGTTCAGACGGCGGCCAGGGCGGTTCCGCCTCGGAGTGCGATCTCCGTGGAGGGCAGCCCGGTGCTGCCGCCGTCCGCCGCTATCGGGGTCGGTCGGGGATGCCGACATTCACAGCAGTGCTGTCCGCCATCCGCCGGCCGGTTCGTCGACCGCCGCCGGGACGCACCGTGCTGTGCTCTCGGACTCCCGCACGAGGCGGTGTGTGAGGTCGTGGGGGCGGGCAGTTCGAACCATGCGGTCTTGCCCGTGGCAGTAGGGAAACTGCCCCAGGCCTCCGCGAGCAGGTCGAGGAGTTCGGCACCGCGCCCGCCCTCCGCATCGGGGCCGGCGGCGCGGCGTACCGGACGGGAGGGGTTGGTGTCCTCGACCTCGCACCGCAGGCGCGAGCCGCACACCCATAGGTTGAGCCGCAGAGCGCCGCGCGTGTGACGCAGGGCGTTGGTGACCAACTCGCTGGTCAGCAGCTCGGCGGTGTCGGTCAGCTCGCTCAGACCCCAATCACCCAGGCGCTCGATCACCACTCGCCGGGCCTCGCGGACCGAGGTCAGATCGCGAGCCAAGGGCCAGGAGGCGTCCCGGGCGATTGCCCGGCCACGGGGTGCGTCCAGCGGCCGCAGAGGTTCCAGGGTGCGTGACCACATGGCCAGATGCCGGGCGGACCATGACTCCGGGGCGATCTCCGTTCGGGGAGCACAGGACGGCTCGCTGAGCTCCCCCGGCCTTCCGGGTCGACGGGGCCGAAGCCCGGCGAACCATCCGGCGTAAGCGGTCTTGGTGAGGCCCTTGGCCAGGAAGGCCATGGGGATCAGTCCCTTCTGAACTGCTGGCGACCTGATCGCGCAAGGCGACTGTGTCCGGTGGCGGTCGAGCCGGATACGCCCCGGACCGTTCCGCTCATGTAGCACCTGCTACATGAATAAGATACATGTAGCACCCGCTACAGTAAATAGCAGACAAAAGCTGTGAGAACAGGCGTGCGGGAACAATCCCGCCCCGTGACAGCAGCTGGGAGCCTCCATGCCGCGCCCGACCGACCCGGCCAAACGACGAGACCTGCTGAACCGGGTCCGCGAGTACGTGATCCGCAACGGCCTTGCCGACCTGTCCCTGCGCCCGCTGGCCCGGGCGCTGGGCACCAGTGACCGCATGCTCCTGTACTACTTCGGCACCAAGGAACGCCTGGTCGCCGAGGCGCTCGCCCTCGACGAGAGGCGGCCGCTCCTGCGCGTCCGCGGCATGCTCGAGACGGTCGGCTCCCCCGCGGACGCAGCAGGGCTGCGTCGCTTCATGGAGGAGCTGTGGCGACAGTTCACCACCCCTGAGCGGCGCGCCGTGCTCCCCCTCTACCTGGAGGTGATGGCTGCCGGCCTGCACCACCCCGACAGGTACGGGCCGCTCATGCGCGATGCGCTCACCGAGTGGACGGACCTGCTCACAGCCGTCTTCCTCGACCTCGACATGCCGGACGAACGTGCCCGGAACGAGGCCACCCTCCTGGTCGACGCCTCCTTCGGTCTGCTCTTCGCGCCACTGGCCGACGGCGACTGGGACCGGGCCGACGCGGCCTTCCACACCCTCCTCGACCGCCTCGAACCCTGCTGGCACACCACCCGGTGAGCAGTCATCGCCACCGCCCCGCCCGCGCGTGGCGGCCCCAAACGGCCCGCACGCCAGTGCGGTTGCGGCCGAGAACCGCCGCCCTTCGGACAGAATCCGTTTCGCTTCGCCCCCCGCCCGCTGAACCGCCGGTGGATCCGGCCGTCGTGGAGTTGAGCACTGACGAGAACGCCTCGCCGGAGCGGATGAGGTGCCGGTGTTGAACTGGTTCAGGAGGCGGGCGGCGCGGGCGTCGTATTGTCCCGGCGCAAAGACGCCCGCCGTATCGACCAGCCGTGGGTTTCGGATCAGGCGGCCGGGTCCAGACGGACGCAGCACCGGCCGGGAACAGGCGCCAGGCACGCCTCATACCCGCTGTCGCCCAGCCCTTGAAGGACACCGCGCAGCAGGTGGAGGTTCATGCTGCACACCGTCTCGGTGCACTCACGGGCCAGCGCATGGAAGGGACAGTTGGCCAGAACAATGGCATCGCCATCGTGCCGCGGCTCGAACCCGTACTGCTCCAGCAGGTCGATGACGCCGGCGCCGTCCTGCCTGCCCACATGGTTGCCCAGGTCCTGGGCCCTGCGGTGCAGCACGGTCCGCGCCGGCTCACCGGTCGCCTCGGACTCCTCGACGGCCTGGGCGAGCAGCCGCCCGGCGAGCTCGTAGTGCCGCTGCGGCAGGCTGACGGACACCTGCCTAGCCGAGCGCCGGTAGAGCTTGGCCGGCCTGCCCGCACCCGGTCCTGCGCGCCCGCTGCGCCGCTCGTAGACCACGTCGAGCAGCGATTCGTCGGCCAGCCGGTCCAAATGGAATGCCGCGGTCTGTCGGGCAAGACCGAGGGCCGCTGCCGCCTCGTCCCGGCTGACCGGCCCCGGCTGACGCACCACATGGTCGTACAGCCTCCTGCGCGTCGGCTCGTCGAGAGCAGCGACGGCGGAGAGGTCGGCGTCCTGAGCGTCCTTCGGGTGGTCCACGAAGCCAGTGTAAAACCCACAGCCATTGACTAAAGAGAGAACAAGGGCTTCTATCGTTAATGAAAGTTGTCGTTAGAAGGAGGACGCCATGTCGTCCGCAACCACTTCCACGTCCGCCACCACCCGGCGGGCCATGCTCACCGACCCGGGCTACCAGGCCTTCCTGATCCTGCGCACCGGATTCACCGTGGCCCCGATCCTGTTCGGCCTGGACAAGTTCACCAACCTGCTTGTGGACTGGCCGACCTACCTCGCGCCGTGGATCAACGACCTCGTCCCGGGAAGCGCCCAGACCGCCATGTACGCGGTCGGTGTGATCGAGATCGTGGCAGGCGTCGTCGTCGCCCTCGCCCCGCGCTTCGGGGGCTGGCTGGTGGCCGGATGGCTCGCAGGCATCATCGTCAACCTGTTGAGCATCCCGGGCCACTACGACATCGCGCTTCGTGACTTCGGACTACTCCTCGGCGCAGTCGCGCTCGCGAGGCTCGCCGAGCGCTACCACGGCAAGCAGTAGCCACTCCGAGGACTCGGCTGCACTGAACGCACCCTGGCGGGTGAGCGCCACGCCGCGCCACCCGCCTTCGGTGGGGATGTCCCGGAACCGCGCGCCGAGGACGCGACCTGAAGGCCGTCGGCGTCGACACCAACAGCGAGGCCGAGCTCGGCGCGCTCAGGACGGCCGCCGAGGGCGGGCCGCCGAGCCCCGGGCCTGAGGCGTCCACCGCTGCTTACCCCACTCGGCGGCAGATGGATATGCCCAGGCTTGCCGGAGTTGCGCGATCTTGTCAAGGTTGGTGAAAGGTGAGAGCCGTCGCGGCCCAGGGCCGTATGCCTCGCCTGCCCTACGGAGGGAGAGCGACCATGACCGACAGTTCCCGTGCGCCTGGCTCGGGGGACACGAAGGTGCAGCATCCCGTCCAGGAGACACTGGCGCACCCCGTGCAGACGGTGACGACGGCAGTGGAGAAGGTCCCCGGCATCGACAGGGTCAAGGAGATCTTCGACGGCGTTCTGGACTCCGTCGGGATCGTCTCGCCGCATGCGCGGCGCGTCGCGGCGTACACCGGCGCCGGGCTGCTCGGAGTGGCCGGTGTGGTCGAGTGGCCGGTGGCCGTTGCGGGCGCCGCGGTGGTGTGGCTCACCCAGCCGCGGCCCAAGGATGTCGCGGCGGCCGAGGAAGCCGGCGGGGCCCGCACCGAAGGCCTGCGGGCGAAGCAGGCCGCCAGGTCGGCGAAGGCGTCGAAGGCCACGGGAAAGGCGAAGTCCCGCCCGGCCAAAGCCACGTCGGGGTCGGCGAAGACCCGCCCCACGAAGTCGACGAGCACGTCGGGCACGGCGAAGGCCCGCTCGTCCAAGCGCGCCGCCACAAGCGCCACGAGTGCGTCCCGCACCAAGACCGGCGGGCAGAAGAAGCCCTGACGCCGACACCGGCCTTCCATCCCATGTGACGACTATTCCACCCCCGGCCCGTGCGGCAGGCCCGCGAAGGTGAGAGATGCTGCTCCGCTTGCTGACCGGGCTGCCCGCCGTGGCCCTCCAGAGCGCCTTGGCCGTCCCCGTCGAGGCCACACGCCGGATCGCGACGCCGACCACGGACACGGCACGGATGGCCGCCGAGCTCGTGCACGCCGGTGCGCGCGGCGCCGCGAGGGGCGCGGCGGCGGTGTCGGCGACCGCGCTACGGGTCGGCAGGGTTGCCCGTAACGCGATGACTCCGCAGGTCGGTTACTGGCGCGCCGGGGCCCGGATGCACCTCGCCCTCCAGCACCATCCGGACGTGCCCGCGCCCACTGTGGAACGGCTCGAGGCCGCCGCCAGGAAGGTGGCCGTCGAGCTGGCCGAGCACCCTGACGTACTGCTCGCCTACTGGGACGGCGGCCTGGGGCGGCTGGTCGTGCAGACCACCGAGGACGCGATCGGCGAGGAGTTGGCGGACAGGGTGTCCGAACTGGCCGCCGGACATGGACTGGTGCACGTCGGCGAACAGACGCTGGAACACGCGCACCCTGGCGCCGCCGGGGGTGTACGCGCAGGCGCCCTCGCCCTGGCGTGCGACGCAGCGGGCATCGCCACCGCCTTCGCGGCACGGACGACGTTTCTGCGGCGCGCGCCGGAGATCATGGTGGCCGCGGTCGTGGTGCTGCGTGAGGACTCGCGGGTTCGCGCGGTGCTGGGCCGCGCGCTGGGCCCGGACGCGGCCGACCTGGTGCTGGCCGCGGCCCATGCCGCCGTCTGCGGGATCGGCCAGTCGCCGAGTCCGCTGCTGCTCGACGCGGCCCTGCGGACCGCCCAGTTGATGGAGTCCCTGGCCCAGCTCGAGACGTTCGACGCCGTACACGACACACTGTGCGATCCACGGCGGCTCTCGGTGGCGGGAGGCGATGTCGTACGTCCGCCGCTGCGCTCATGCCCCGGCGAGGGCTACGCCGACGCCGCGATCAACGGGATGCTGGGCGGCGCCGCCACCACACTCCTGTTCACCCGCAACCTCGACGAGGCGGCCGAGACCGTGCTGGCCGGTTCGCCCAAGGCGGCACGCTACGGCCCGGCGGCCTTCACCGCGGCACTCGGCAGTGTCCTGGCCCGGGAGGACGTCCTGGTCCGCGATCCCGAGCGGCTGCGCCGACTGGAACTCGTGGACACCGTGGTCCTGCATCCCGCGGCGCTGCGCAGCACTCGGCGTACCGTGCTCGAGGTCCACCCCAGCATGCCCGGCTGGGATCACCACCGGTTGTGGCTGGAAGCCACCGCGGCTTTGAGTACGCCCGAGGACGGAGCAACGCCCGAGGATGGAGCAACGCCCGAGGACAGACCAATGCCCGAGGACGGTGCGGCGCCGTCCGAGGGGCCGCGACTCGGCCTGCGACCGGTGCCCGATGAGACGCCCTCGTGCACGGGCGTGCCGGAGACGGGACCGGCGGACACGGGACCGGTGGACACGGGTCTGATGATCGCGTCAGTGCGCGGCGCGGACGTCGGCACCGTCCTGGTCGGCTGGGAGGTCGACCCGATGGCCGAGGCGGCGCTGGACGCGGCGCGCCGGGCCGGCCTGCACGTCGTGGTGGTGGACGACCACTCGCTCGGCGAGTTCGGGACCCTGGCCGACCAATCCGCCGAGCGCCCGTTGGCCGAGGTGGTGGCCGACCTGCAGAGCGACGGCCGGACCGTCCTCACGGTGGCGCGAGTACCGCACGAAAGGGCCGCATCCGAACGGGAGTTGAGCACGGCCGCCCGCGACGTGCTCGACGGGCTGCTCCGCAGTGACATCGCCGTCGCCGTCACCGACGAGCGCAGCGCTGTCGTCTGGGGCGCGGACATTCTGCCCCTGCGCGGGCTCGAGGGCACATGGCGGTTGCTGTCCGCCGTACCCGCGGCGCGCGCGGTCAGCCGACGGTCCAAGTTCCTCGCCGAGGCGGGCGCCACGCTCTCCGAGCTCCTGGTGCTCACCCGCGGGGCGCGGTCGCAGCGGGTCCCCTTCCCGCTCGAACTGCGGCTCAGCCCCGTCAACATCGCCACCGCCGCGGCCCTGGTGTCGGGCTGGTTCACCGCGCTGGGTGTCGCCGCCGGTACGACCCCGCACCCCAGGCCGCGGGTGCCCTGGCACGCCCTTCATCCGGAGGAGGTCATGGCCCGGCTGGCGAGGGCGTCGCGGGCCGCGCCGACCGCATGGGCGGTGGTACGGGGCCGGGCCGGCCATGTGGCGGACGCCGCGGTCACGCACCCCGCTTTCGCACCGGCGCGGTTGGGCGCGCGGCTGGCAGGAGCCGTGTGGGCCGAACTCGACGACCCGTTCACCCCCGTCCTGGTGGTCGGTGCCACCGCGTCGGCGCTGCTGGGATCCGCCGTGGACGCCTTCCTCGTCATCGGTGCCGTGGCGGTGAACGCCCTGGTCGGCGGGGTGCAGCGGCTGCGCGCCGAGCGTGCGCTGTCCACGCTGGTCACCGGGCAGCGGCGGACGGCCCGGCGCCTCGCCGACGCGTCGGCGGATGAGGCGTCCCTCGTCGAGGCCGAACGACTGGCGCTCGGCGACGTGATCGAGCTGCGCACCAACGACGTGGTGCCGGCCGACGCACGCCTGTTGGAGGTCAGCGGCTTCGAGGTGGACGAGTCCTCACTGACCGGCGAATCGCTGCCCACCCGTAAACAACTGGCCGCCGTACCGCAGGCGTCCGTCGCCGACCGCAGCTGCATGGTGTTCGAGGGCACCACGGTGGTGGCGGGCCACGCCCGGGCGGTCGTGGTGGGCACCGGCGACCAGACCGAAGCGGGCCGCGCGGCCTCCCTCGCCGCGCGGGTCCCCACCTCGGCGGGGGTCCAGGCACGACTGCACCAGCTGACCCGCCGGGTCCTGCCGCTCACCCTCGCCGGCGGCGCCACGGTGGCCGGTCTGTCCCTGCTGCGCGGCCGCCCGGTACGCACCGCGCTCCAGGGCGGACTGGCGGTCGCGGTGGCCGCCGTGCCCGAGGGCATGCCCTTGGTGGCGACGGTGGCGCAGATGGCCGCGGCACGGCGGCTCAGCAGGCTCGGGGTCCTGGTACGCACACCGCGCAGCCTGGAGGCGCTGGGACGCGTGGACACGATGTGCTTCGACAAGACCGGGACGCTCACCGAGAACCGGTTGCGGGTCGTCCGCGTGGTCGCCGCCGGCGCCGAGCACCTGGCGTCCGATGCCGACGCGGAGCCGGTCCTCCGCATCGCCGCCCGGGCATGCCCCCGCGTCGTCGAACAGGTGGGCTTCCACGCCCACGCCACCGACGAGGCCGTGCTGGCCGCCGCCCCGCGCGAGACCGGGTGGACCACCGTACGGGCCCAGCCGTTCGAGGCGAGCCGCGGCTATGCGGCCGCCGCCGGACGAGCCACTGACGCACGAACCGCTGACGCACGAACCGCCGCCGGACGAACCGCTGACGGACGAACCGCTGACGGCGACGGCCACCGCGGCTCGTCCCGCGGCGGCGAGGACTTGCTGGTCGTCAAGGGCGCGCCGGAAGTCGTACTCCCCTGCTGCATCGACGCGGATCCGGCAGCTGTCGAGACGGCGCAAGCCCTCGCCTCCCAGGGCCTGCGGCTGCTGGCCGTCGCCCAGCGCCGCCTCGCCGTGGACGAGGCGACCGAGGCACTGGACAAACCCCTCGAACTGCTGGAACTCATCGGGTTCGTGGCACTGGCCGACACCCCTCGCGCCAGCTCCGCCCCGCTCGTGGCGGGGCTCGGCGAGGCCGGCGTACGACCTGTCATGCTCACCGGCGACCACCCTGAGACCGCCCGCTCCGTGGCGGTCGCCCTCGGCTGGCCACCGGATGTCACGGTCGTCACGGGTGACGATCTGGCCGCACTGGACCGGGCGGGCCGGGCCCGTCTGCTCCGGGACTGCGGCGTCGTCGCCCGCGTCGCCCCCGAACAGAAGCTGCAGGTCGTCGAGGCGCTCCGGGAGGCGGGACGCGTCGTGGGCATGGTCGGGGACGGCGCCAACGACGCCGCCGCCATCCGCGCCGCCGATGTCGGGGTCGGCATCGCGGCGCGCGGATCGGCAGCCGCGCGCAACGCCGCGGACCTCGTGATCACCAACGACGAACTGTCGGTCCTCATCGACGCCATCGGCGAAGGCCGCGCCCTGTGGCGCAGCGTGGCCGACGCCATCAGCATCCTGCTCGGCGGGAACGCCGGCGAGGTCGGCTTCTCCGTACTGGGCACCCTGCTGTCCGGTACGTCGCCGCTGTCGACGCGTCAGCTGCTGCTGGTCAATCTGCTCACCGACATGTTCCCGGCGATGGCGGTCGCGGTGACCCCCCACGCCCCGGAACCCGCCGGTGAGGCCGCCGCAGCCGACGGCACGCCCGTGGGCCTCGCCGTCCTCGGCCGGCCGCTGACACGTCAGATCCGGCACCGTGGCCTGATCACCGGGATCGGCGCGGCCGTCGCATGGCTCATCGGCAGCCTCACTCCGGGCTCGGCGCGACGCACCAGCACGATGGCGCTGTGCGGGGTGGTCGGTGCCCAGCTCACCCAGACCGTCGTCGGACGCCGCCACAGCCCGCTGGTCCTGGTGACCGTCCTCGGCACCGCCGCCGTGCTCGTCGCCCTCGTGCAGACTCCCGTGGTCAGCCACTTCTTCGGGTGCACGCCGCTCGGCCCGCTGGCCTGGACCGGTGTGGCCTTCGCCGTCGGCACCGCCTCACTCGGGCCGTACGTACTGCCGCAGGCAGACCGTCTCCTGGCCGATCTCACCTCGCGGGTTCGTCCAGTCGTACGGTTCGTGCACTGACCGGTTCGTGCACCGACCGGATCGTGCACCGACCGGTTCGTGCACTGAGGATGCCGATCCGGATGCGCGCCCTCGGAGCGCGGGCTACGGCTTGATGTTCTGGTTCACATGGAACAGGTTGCCCGGGTCGTACACCCTCTTGACCTCGACGAGACGGTCGTAATTGCCCTTGTAGTTGGCCCTGATCCGGGCCTGGTCGTCCTCGGCCATGAAGTTGATGTAGCCGCCCTCCTCCGAGTGCGGTGCGGTCGCCTCGTAGTAGTCGCGCACCCAGGCGATGTTGGCCTCGTTGTCCGCCGGGTCCGGCCACATGCCGGCGACGACCGTGGCGAACGTGGCGTTCCGGTACGCGAAGGCCGTCGCTTCCGGTGCCACGCGGTGGCAGGCGCCGTTGATGGGGTAGATGTGGGCCGTCGAATTGACGACAGGCACGCGCGGCCCGTGCTCGAGGTGCGCCGCGATCGCCTCGTCGTCGAGCTCGGTCACGAAGTTGGCCTTCCAGTAGTGCTGCAGGCCAGGGGGGTAGAGCGCGTCGAACGCACTGTTGAGCGCGGGATACGGCATGGGGCCGACGTGTTCGGCGACCACCGGTGCCATGTCACGGAACACCTTGACGGCGCGCTCTCCCTGATCGAGGGGTCCGGCCCAGCACGCGACGATCAGGATGAACGGCTCGCCGTGCCGGTTCTCCGGGATGAACGGCAGGGGTGGGGCGATCTGGAAGCCGGGGAATCCGCCGAGTTCCTCCGGCGCCTCGGCGATGAGTTCGCGGTAGGCACGCAGAACAGCGCCGGCGTCGCCCAGTTCGTAGAGGATCGGTCCGCCGTAGATGTCCTTGACCGGACTGAGCCGGAACTCGAAGGAGGTCACCGCCCCGAAGTTGCCGCCGCCGCCGCGGAGGGCCCAGAACAGGTCGTCGTGTTCCTCCTCGCTCGCGACGAGGAACCGGCCGTCCGCGGTCACCACGTCGGCCGAGACCAGGTTGTCGCAGCTCAGGCCAAGACCCCTGGCCAGGTACCCGATGCCACCGCCGAGCGTGAGCCCCCCGACACCGGTCGTGGAGATGATCCCGCCGGTGGTGGCCAGGCCGAACGCGTGGGTCGCCGCGTTGAAGTCGCCCCAGGTCGCTCCGCCGTCCGCGCGCGCTGTCCGTCGCCCGGGATCGACCCGGACCCCGCGCATGCCGGACAGGTCGGCCACCACGCCGTCGTCGCAGGTACCGAAGCCGGGCACGCTGTGGCCGCCACCGCGCACCGCCAGATCGAGCCCGGCCTCGCGTGCGAAGTCGACCGCGGCCATGACGTCTCCGGCGTTGGCGCACCGCACGACGACCGCCGGACGGCGGTCGATCATGGCGTTGTGGACCTTGCGTGCCTCGTCGTAGGCATCGCCGTCGGGGGTGATGACCGCCCCGCGTACGCGCTCACGCAACTGTTCCACCGAGGGCTTGCCCATGGCCATCGCTCCTCGTGCGTCGCTCTTGGAGTCCCGCCCCGGCTTTGTTCCAGGCTACGCCGATGGGGCGAAGCCTCAACTCCACGACTCGACGCGTCCTCGTTCTCCTGCGACAGCTGCTTCCGGAGGTGTACGTGCGGGTCACTCCGGGCGGCCGGAACTACTGGAAGCTCAGCCGGTGCGGGTGCGAGGGGTCGGCCGGACAGGTGTGCACGCGCATCTCTCCCCGGCCGAGGTAGACACCGACCGGGTCGTTGACGCGCGGGTCATCGGCGGCATCGCGGTCCTCGACGGGGACCCAGCTCCTCGAACTGCCGTCGCACTCCCACTTGTCGACCGTCAGCAGGGGAGGCATCGGTGTCCCACACATCGCGCAGTCGACGGGAGCGGGGCCCGTGAGGTGCCATGAGACGAAGCCACCGACCTTCCAGCCCGGGGCGATCGACAGGTCGCCCATGTAGTCGACCTCGTACTCCTCCTCGGCCCGGGCCGCGGCCATGGCCGCCTCGTACTCCTCGTACGTCGCGTAACCGGTCGGTGCGGACGAGTCGTACGCGTCGTCCTCGTCCTCGTCGAGGAGGCTCTCCTCCCAGTCGGAGATCGCCTCCTGCAGCTCCTCGCTGAGCAGGCCCAGGAACTCGTGTTCCACCACCTGCTCCGGGTGCACGACGCAGACGGTGGGGACGCACTCCTCGCGGCCCGCCACCGGTGGTTCCGGCTGTTCCGTCAGGACCGTGCCGACCTCGGCCGACCGCCGCCACCGCAGCACCACGTCGATCGTGCGATCGGGGCCGTGCACCTCGAAGGGGCACCAGAACACCTGGAGCAGGTCGTGGCCCTCCGGCCCCACGAGGTCAGGGAAGTCCCGGGTGTACAGCTGGGCGACGGCCAGCATCGGCAGCGGATCCTCGTCCCGGAGCTCCGGCGCGTGCCGGCCGCGCTCCATGCCGTCGAGGAGTCGTCGCTCCTCCTCCGTGAAGTCGCGCCCCCGTGCCGCGTCCTGGATGCGTCGCCTGAGCCGCACGTCGGAGAGCAGGTGGCCCGTTCCCTTCGGGTGCACGGCGGTGCACACCGGCCACGGCTCGTCGGCCGGCCACAGTAGCGGCCCCGCCACCGAACTCTCCTCCGCCTTCGGCATGCCCTGACGGGGGTGCAGCCGGGTCGCCGTGCGGCGGTGGGCGGCGAGTGCGGGGAAGACCGCTTCGACGTCGACGGGGCGTGGGGGCGTGGTGCGGGTCATGCGCTGGTCCTCCAAGGCGGTTCGACGTCGATGCTATATCCGGGGCACACCGGTCCTGACATAGCCGGCGGGGTTCTCCAGGCTGTGCGAGAAGGTGAAGCCCTTGTTGCCGAAGGCCGTGAACTCCAGCCTGATCGGGATCGGGTTGGTGCCTTCGTAGACCGGCTTGATGTGGTACTGCACGACCTCTTTGTGCTTCGTCACCTGGTCGAAGATGACCTGTTCCACCTGGTCGCGCTGGTCCGGTGAGTTGGTGGGGTTCTGGGTCTGCGTCACCAGGTTGTGCCAGGCGAGTCTCCCCTTGCCGGCACCGCCCAGACGGTCGGCGAGCAGATGACCGCGGGCCTCGTTGAACGCGTTGCCGTCGCCCCGCCAGCCCGGCGGCTTGAGTTTGCCCGCCTCCGTGCCCTTCTTCGCGTCGATGATCTCCGGGCGAAGGCATGCGTAGACACCCGTGGGACGGCCCAGATGGTCCAGGCGGCCGTAGCGGATCGACCCGCCCCAGTCGTAGGCGTCCATCTGGCACCGCTTGGGCGCAAGACCCAGCGGATCGGTCCACACCCACGGGTTGAGGACGTACGTCGAGGGGTTGGGCGCCGGGGCCAGGCCCAGCGGGTCCGGGCTGGTGAACCGGGCAGTGTCGGGATCGTAGTGGCGGAAGTAGTTGTAGTGGAGCCCGGTCTCGGGGTCGGCGTACTGCCCGGGGAAGCGCAGTGGGGTGTAGGCGGTGGCGGAGGTGTTCCAGCCCGTGGTGCCCCAGCACGTGGAACGCCCGCGCCAGGCCGTCTCGCCTTCCGCCGAGACGAGTTCGGTGGGCGTACCGACCAGGTCTGTGACGATGGCGAAGAAGCGGGCGTCGACCTCGTCGGTCCTCAGCGTCCTGCGCTCGTACTGGGACAGCGGGCGGTGGCCCTCGTACTCCCAGGTGAGTGCGGTACCGGCGGTCTCGTCGTACTGCTCCACGAGCAGCGGACCGTCCCAGGTGAAGTGGACCGTCTCGACGGCGGTCCGCCCGTCGGCGTCCATGCGGTGCTTGGCGCTGCGGCGGCCCAGCGGATCGTAGGAGTATGTCCAGAGGGTGCCGTCCGGCGTGGTGCACGACACCAGGCGGTCCTCGGCGTCGTACGCGTACCGCCAGACGTCGGGTTTGCGTGAGATGCGCGAACGGCGGCGGACGACGACCCGGCCCGCGGCGTCGTGCTCGTAGTGGACGGCGCCGGCCGCGACCAGCCGTCCGCCGTCGTAGACGCGCGGGCCGCGGGCCGCGGCGTGCCCTGCGGTCGAAGGCCAGTCCGCCGCTGTCTGGTTGCCGGCGCCGTCGTAGGCGTAGCTCTCCTCCCAGCCCGGCGCCGCCACGGTCAGCGGCCTGCCCACCGGGTCGAGCGTGATCTGCTTGTCCCGGCGTTCGCCGCCCGCCGCCCGTTCACCGAGGGAGACCGGATACCCGTCGGCGCGGTAGACGTAGTCACGGGTACGCAGCGGGTCCGTCGATCCTGGTGTGGTCAGCGACTGGGCCACCGGCCTGCTCAGCCGGTCCCAGACCGTGGTCAGGGAGGTGGCGGAGCCCTGGGACGACCAGGTACGGGACAGCTCCCGGCCAAGGGCGTCGTGGGTGAATGCGAGCGCGTGGCCGTCCGTGGTGAGGGACACGCGGTCACCGGCCGCGTTGTACGCGAGACGGCTCACCGCTCCGGTGGGCGTGGTGCGCGAGGTGCGGCGGCCGACCGCGTCGTAGGCGTAGCGGACGGTGCGTCCGTCGACGGTCTCGGCGACGAGCCGGCCGACTTCGTCACGCTCCATGGTCAGGGTGGAGGTGGCGGTGCGGGCCTCGGTGAGCGCGCCGGCGCGGTCGTAGGAGTACCGGGTGAGGGCCCCGTCGGCGTCACGTTCCACCAGCCGGTCCATCGAGTCCCAGGTGTAGGTGACGGTGCGGCCGAGTGCGGTGGTGCGTGCGGTCAGCCGGTTCGCCGCGTCGTAGGCGTACGTTGTGGACCGGCTGTCGAAGTCGGTCTCGGAGACCAGCCGGCCGGCCGCGTCGTAGTGGTAATGCCAGCTCTGGCCGAGGGGGTTGGTCACCTCCAGCAGCCGCAGTTCGGTGTCGTAGCGCAGTTCGTGGCGGGCGCCGTCCGGTGCGACGCGCGCCACCGGCTTGTCGAAGGGGCCGTACTCCGTGGCCCAGGCGCCGCCCGCGGCGTCGGTGTGCGACAGGCAGTTGCCCTCCGGGTCCCAGGTCCACGACTCGCGGGTACCGTCGGCGGCGACACGGGTCCGCAGGCGGTCCTCGTCGTCCCAGACGAACTGCTCGCTGCCACCGGCGGGATCGGTGATCCGGGTGGGTCGGCCGCGGTGGTCGCGCTCCACACGGGTCAGCCCGCCCTCGGCACCGGTGATCTCCAGCGGCAGTCCGGCGAGGTCGGAGCGGATCCGGATCGTCGCCCCCAGGGCGTCGGTCACGGACGCGACCGCGCCGGTGCGGTCGTGGGTGAAGCGGGTCACCGACCCGTCCGCCGCCACGGTGCCGTCGCAGTTGCCCAGTTCGTCGAAGGTCTGCCGCCATACGGTGCCGTCGGCGGCGGTCACCTCCAGCGGCAGGTTCCGCTCGTCGTAGCGGGCGGTGGCAACACTGCCGTCGGGCAGTCGTACCGCGGTGAGGTTGCCGGCCTCGTCCCAAGTGAGCTCGGTGGTGTGGCCGAGCGGGTCGGTGCGGGTGAGTGGGCGGTCGTAGGGGTCCCAGGTCAGGTGGGTGGTGTTGCCCAGGGGGTCGGTCTCGGCGACGACCTGGAGACGGTCGTTGAGGTGCAGGACAGTGGTCGCGCCGGTGGAATCGGTGTAGCGGGTGACGCGATGCCCCGTGGCAGGGTGGACGTCGTAGGCGAAGCGGGAGGACAGGATGCCGTCGGGGCCGATCGTGCGGGCGACCCGGCCGTCGCCGTCGTACACGTACCGGAACGTGGCGCCGTTGCGATCGGTCCAGGACGTCACACGGCTGTCGGCGTCGTAGGTGAAGCGCATGGCCGGCCCGTCCGGACCCTCTGGGCCAGTCAGGGCGGTGAGGTGGCCGGCCGCGTCGTAGCCGTAGCCGACGACCGTGACCGGCCCCTCCGGGCCGCGTACGGCGAGGGCGGTCACCCGCGAGACGTCGGCGGAGATCTGGACGACGTAACCACCCGAGTGCGCAAGGGCCGTCGGTGCACCGTCGGGGCGGCGCGAGAAGGTGACGCGGTTGCCGTTGCGGTCCTCGACCGCAGACAGCCAGAACGCGGTGGAGGTGCGATAGGGGCTACCGGTGAAGGCGCGTATCAGACCGCTGCGCGGATCGCGGATCTCGTACGAGACCTCGTCCCCGGCCACGCCGCCGTGGACCAACGGGAGCCGGTCGCCCTCGAGCGGAAGGACGGGCTCGCCGTCGGGCCGGGGCAGGCTCGGGTAGATCAGTAGCGAGCCGTCCTCGCGGGCCCAGATCGCGCCGCCGCCGACCGGGTCGGTCTCGATGCGTTCGTCGAGGGTGGAGGCCCAGCTCCGGCCGAACCAGTGGCCGTATCGATAGGTCGAGACATGGGTGCGGCGCAGCACGAGGGGAAGCACGCCGGGCAGCGTGAGGTCCGTCTGCGGCAGCAGCATCTTGCCCGTGGCGACGTCGACCGGGTCGTTCTTGCAGACCGTCTTGTCCAAGGAGACGCCGTTCGCGCGAGGATCGCCCTTGGCGTCCTGCACGGAGTTGGGCCTCGTACGCGCGTCCTCCCCCTTAGACCTGTCGTTCGGACCGCCGCCCGGCGCCTTCCCACCGTGGTTGTCGTAGTCGCCCTTGCGCTGGCGGGCGAAGCGGTCACGCAGGTCGTCGTCCGTGTTCTTGTGGTCGACGGATATCTGCTTGACGGCCTTGGGGAGGGTCTTGCCGACGTGGTCACCCATGGTGCGCGTGGCCTTGATGAGGGCTTCGAGCGCCTTGTCGGCGACCGGGTCGATGGCATCGGCGATGGAGTCGCGGCCCCGGGTACGGCCGTGTGCGGTCTTCGCCTTGGTGAGCTTTCCGGCCGTCCTGCCGTGGATGCCGACGCTGACGCCGTCGAGCTGGGTGGAGGCGTGGTCGTGCTCGGCATGCTCGATGTGCAGGTCCTTCAGGCCGCTGCCGCCCCGCTGCCCGCCGCCCGCGGAGGCCAGGTGCATGGCGTCCTTGCCGGACTGCACGCCGTCCTTGAAGCCTTCCTTCCCGGCGTCCTTCGTCTGGTCGAGGTCGACGCCGTCCTGCAGTCCGATGGCGACGGCGCCGAGTTGGACGACGAGGTCGGCGGCCATGCCCTCCAGCGCGGCGACGGCCGGCTCGGTCATCGCCGAGACCACGTAGCCGACTGCCTCCTCGACGCATTCCTTGATGAGTCGCTTGACGACTTCCTGGGTGGCTCGCATCGCGCCGGCGCCGATGAGCGCCGACAAACCGCCCGTGACCGGAATGAGGGAGAGCGCGATCCCGGCCTCGGAGGCGAGGTACCCCAACTGCACGAGAGCCGCGGCCTTCATGCCCTCGATCGCGGTGGCGGCGAGGTCCAGGGCACCGGCAATGGTACGGGCGGCACCGGCGATGTCCTTGATGTGCTTGCCCTTGACCCTGTTCCAGTGCTCATCGAGCGCGGTCAGCGATTCGCCCTGGCCGGAGGAAAGCAGCCTTTCGAAGTGGTTGTTGGCGAGTTGCCCGTCGTCCTCCAGGTCATCGGCGAACTCCCGCAGAGCATCCGCCATGTCACGGTACGCGTCCTCATCGACGTTCGGCCAAGCGACGCCTATGAGATCCAGCAGCGTGTCCGCCCAATCGGGCACCGTGACGGCCATGCGATGTCAACCCCCGTGCAGAAGCAACCAATCACCTTCGAACATTCGTATCACCCTCGACTGACTGGTGATCACTTAGGGGGTTGCCATGCAGGGCGTGAGCGGGCGGCTGCCGTGCGGCGACGGTCCGGCAGGGAAGCTCGACAACTCCCGGACGTACAGCGGTACTTGGGGCGCAACTCAACTCGCGTACTGCGTAAGGAGTTTCGATGGGCTTTCGAGGACCACGGGGATCCCGGGGATCTTATGCCGGGACGGACACACGGCCCGGGTCGGCGAAGATCTCCTCCACGATGATGTCCGCCGCGCCGCGCACCGCTGCTGTGAAGCCCAGGGCCGAGCCGGTCACCCGGCACACCGCCGCGTCGCCCGCCACGGCCCGCTCGCGCAGTTCGCGCATGGCGGCCGGCAGGAGGTAGGGGGCGACCGCGGCGAAGTAGCCACCCAGCACGATCGCATCCGGATTGAGCAGATTGACCGGGATCGACAGGCCGATGCCGAGCCAGCGGCCGATCTCGTCCAGACCGGTCAGCGCCCGCGGGTCGCCCGCCGTGGCGCGGCGCAGCAGCTCCCCGGCCTGCTCCTGGGGGTCGTGGGACGCGGCGCCCGCCATCGTTCCGCCCTCCGCCGTGCCGCCCGCCGCCGCTCCCTCCGCCAGGTCCGGGGCGGCGAGACGCATCGCGGCGGGCAGCCCGACCTTGGTCTCCAGGCAGCCGATGCGCCCGCAGGCGCAGCGCTCGCCGGCGGGGTCGACCTGGAGATGCCCGAGTTCACCGCTGAAGCCGCCGGCGCCGCGCAGCAGCCTGCCGCCCGCGACGATGCCAGCGCCGATACCCGCCTCCCCGGTCACATAGACCAGGTCGGCGGCGCTCGACCGGCCGTGGCCGTGTTCGGCCAGGGCGGCCAGGTTGGCCTCGTTGTCGACGACGACGCTCACCTCGTCCGGCAGGGCGAGCAGATCGCGCAGCAGCCCCGCGGCCGGTACGTCCCGCCAGTGCAGGTTCGGCGCGGAGCGTACGAAGCCGGTGGCGATGTCCACGGGGCCCGGTACGGCGACACCGATCCCCGCCGTGTGGGCCCCGGCCCGGCGGGCGCCGTCGATCAGCTCGGCGGCGAGCCCGGCGAGCGTGCGGATCGTGTGCTCGGCGTCCTGGTGCGTCGCGTCGTGCACAAGGCGCCGCTCCTGCAACCGCCGGCCCGCGAGGTCCGTCGACCAGGCCGCCAGATAGCGGGAGTTGACCTCCAGGCCGAGGGCCGCCACTCCCCTGCCGTCGATCTCCAGCCGCCGTCCCGGGCGCCCGACCGTGCCGTTCTGCTGGTAGTCGGTTTCCCGCAGCAGCCGGCGCTCGATCAGTTCGGCGACGAGGCTGGAGACCGTGGCACGGGTCAGCCCGGTGTGCCGGGCGACGGTCGCCCGGGACAGCGGTCCGGCCGTACGGACCTCGCGCAGCACGCGCACGAGGTTGCCGCGGCGGACCGCCACCTGGTCGGCGGGGGCCGGCTCGTGGGAGCGAGCCGATTCGGCGGCGCTCAGTGGCACGTACTCACTCCCTAACTGCTCTCGCCTGACCGGACGGACCGACCGGGGGGGATCGCGGCTCCCGATCGACGAGGGGCCGACGACGAGGGCCAACGACTGAACGTCAAGGACCACAGGACAAGGACGACCGGTCAGAGACGACAGGCCAACCTATCCGCCGGTCAGCGGCGCACCCCGAGCAGGTGCTCCATGGCGAGCTGGTCGAGGCGCTCGAAGGCCATCGAGCGCTCAGCCGCGGCCTGCACGTCGAAGTCCTCGTAGGCGGAGGCGTCGGCGAGCAGCCCCTTGAGGCCGTCGGCAGCCGTCGGCAGAGCGAGCTCGTCGAGCCGGGACGCGACCAGTGCCTCCTGGACCTCGGCGTCGGCACGGAAGGCGGCGGCGCGCTCCTTGAGGATCAAGTAGTTGCGCATGCAGTTCTTCGCGGACTCCCACACGCCGTCGAAGCCGTCGGTGCGCACGGGCTTGAAGTCGAAGTGGCGCGGGCCCTCGTAGCCGGCCGTCTCCAGCAGGTCGACGAGCCAGAACGCCTGCCGCAGGTCGCCCGCGCCGAAGCGGAAGTCCTGGTCGTACTTGATGCCGGACTGGCCGTTGAGGTCGATGTGGTAGAGCTTGCCCGCCCACAGTGCCTGGGCGATGCCGTGCGGGAAGTTCAGGCCCGCCATCTGCTCATGGCCGGTCTCCGGGTTGACGCCGACCAGCTCGGGGCGCTCCAGGCGCTCGATGAAGGCGAGGGCGTGGCCGATCGTCGGCAGGAGGATGTCGCCGCGGGGCTCGTTGGGCTTCGGCTCGATGGCGAAGCGCAGATCGTAGCCCTGCTCGGTGACGTAGTCGCCGAGGAGGTCGAAGGCCTCCTTCATCCGGTCGAGCGCGACCCGCACGTCCTTGGCGGCACCGGACTCCGCGCCCTCGCGGCCGCCCCAGGCGACATAGGTGGTGGCGCCCAGCTCGACGGCCAGGTCGATGTTGCGGATGGTCTTGCGCAGGGCGTACCGGCGCACGTCGCGGTCGTTGGCGGTGAAGGCGCCGTCCTTGAAGACCGGGTGCGTGAAGAGGTTGGTGGTCGCCATCGGCACCTTGAGACCGGTGCGCTCCAGCGCGTCCTTGAAGCGCTTGACGGCCGTCTCGCGCTGGGCGTCCGAGGAGCCGAACGGGATCAGGTCGTCGTCGTGGAAGGTCACGCCGTACGCACCGAGCCCGGCCAGGCGCTCGACGGACTCGACCGGGTCGAGGGCCGGGCGGGTGGCCTCGCCGAAGGGGTCGCGGCCCTGCCAGCCGACGGTCCACAGACCGAACGTGAACTTGTCCTGCGAGGTGGGAGTGAACTGCTCCGGCATGGTGCGGCCCCTTGGGTGACGGCGGCTCGGAATTTGTTTGCCCTCTAACCAATACCTCATGGAAGATGTCCCGCCAAGCTCCTGACGAAGCCCCTGAGAGCCCCCGAGAGCCCCTGGGAGCACGCCACGATCCCCTGTCGACGCCAGGCATTCAGCTGATTGGCGGCGTCTTGACGGTCCCGCCCCGACGTGGACATATTTTGTTGTTCGTATGACCAAAAGGACCGGGCTCAGATGCTCGAAGCGGCCCCGACCGGCCCCCGGCTCCCTGATCGCGGTGGCCGCCGGGACGGGCGAGTGGGACCGGATCGAGGCGGTACTCGGCGATGCGGGCGGGTGCTTGGCGCGGGCGGCGCGCTGAGCCTGTCGCTCAACGATCGAGGGACGCATGGGTGAGGTGAGGCGGTCCCGATGGTCGCCCATGGAGCCGACCTGCTGGGAACCTTCGGGCAGCTACCGCAGGTCGACCCGGGCAGCATGCTGGACCTTGCGGCCAGGCGCATGCTGACACGCACCAGCTACGTCTATGACCAGCAGGAGGACGACCGCCTCGCCGGTGCCATCGCCCGAGTTCTGACTCGCCCGGACCTGACCGTGCAGACGTCGACGTCATGGCTCGACGTGGTCGAGGCCGACTTCGACGTGGTCGGCCGCAGGTCGATGATGCCGGTGTACGTGTCCAATGCGATGCGGACGCTTCGGATGCTCTACCTGCTGGCCGATCAGGGTGCCCCGCGGATTCCCTTCGGGCCGCCGCACCCCGTCACGCACCGTGAGGCGGTCAAGATCCGGCTCGCCGAAGTGCTCGCACTCGTCTTCGGGCACCCACCGGTCAAGGACTTCCCGATCAAGGGTTGATCCTTCCGTCACCAACGTGCCGGCCAGCTCCGGGGGTCCCTCCGGACGGCAACAGGCGGCAACCACTACCGCCGGCCGAGCGAGACCCCGGCCCTATGCCGGCAGCGATCCGCGGGCCCGGATCGGCCACAACCTCCGCCGGACAGGCCCTAGGTGTATTGACCCGCAGCGTTGTTGACGCGGCTGATCGGAGGTTGCCCTCCGATTGCGGTGTGGCAGCGGTGGTGGTTGTAGGTGTGGAGGAAGTCT
>NZ_JBSFHO010000002.1:315460-407749 GCF_053597075.1 Streptomyces sp. NPDC001514 | reverse complement strand
GGTTGATAGGCCGGATATGGAAGCCAGGTAACTGGTGGAGTTGACCGGTACTAATAGGCCGAGGGCTTGTCCTCAGTTGCTCGCGTCCACTGTGTTAGTTCTGAAGTAACGAACTCGCCTTTTGCCGGCTGGAGTTCACATCTTCATAGTGTTTCGGTGGTCATAGCGTTAGGGAAACGCCCGGTTACATTCCGAACCCGGAAGCTAAGCCTTTCAGCGCCGATGGTACTGCAGGGGGGACCCTGTGGGAGAGTAGGACGCCGCCGAACAATCATTGCAAAAAGCCCCGGACCTTGTGGTCCGGGGCTTTTCTGCGTTCAGGGACGATCTCCCGGAGACCGGGAAACTACCTTGCCCGGGGCCGGTGCCGTGACGAGGATCAGGGGATGGAACATGTCATCCGGCCCGTGCGTGCCGAAGAGTGGGCCAAGGTCCGTGAGCTCCGGCTCGCCGCCCTGCAGGACCCGCTGTCGCCGATAGCCTTCCTGGAGACGTACGAGAGTGCTCTCGAGCAGCCCGATTCGTTCTGGCAGGCGCGAACCAGCACCGGAGCAGCGGGGCGGGACGTCATTCAGTTCGTCGCCGAGGCGCCGGACGGTCGCTGGGACGGCACCGTCACAGTGCTGGTGGAGAGGGTGGGGGCCGAGCCGCGGGTCGGCAAGGCCGCGACCGTCGAGCAGACGCATGTGGTGGGGGTGTTCGTACGGCCCGAGGCGCGGGGCGCGGGGCTGGCCGACGAGCTGTTCCGTGCAGCGCTCGAGTGGTCGTGGGCGCTCGACACGCCGGCCGTCGAGCGCGTCCGGTTGATCGTCCACTCGGAGAACCGGAGGGCGGAAGCCTTCTACCGCCGGATCGGGTTCGTCCCGAGCAGCGATCCCGCTCCCGTTCCGGAGAACGAGATGGAGCGCGAGTACGAGATCCTGCGTCCCCGCGAGCCGCTCAACGACTGACGACTGACGACTAACGTCCAGGGACAGGCGTCACGCCGGGGCAGGGCTTGTTGACCTGCCCCGGAGTGCTGTGTCCTACTCGTCGATCGCCGCCCCGTACAACGCGTCCAGCGACGGGGCGCCGAGTGAGCCCCCGCCGTACGTCCATGAGCCGGACGCCGTGATCCCGCCCGAGCCGGCCGAGAGCACCCACACGACGCCGTCGTTCGTGTTCTCGCCGGGGGCTGCGGCCAGCAGGCCGAAGCGGCCGTCCCTGTTCGGGTCGGTCAGCCTGACCTGGCCGCCCCAGCGGTCGCCCCGCTCGGCGGTGCCCGGCACATAGGCGGAGTTCTGGTCCCACGACTTGGCGCCGGTGGCGGTCAGTCCGCCGGCCGCGCCGCGGAGCACCCACACCGCCCCCGCGTCCACGACCGTGCCGATGTCCTCGCCGGCGGCACCGATCGCCACGTCCGCGTACCCGTCGCCGTTGGTGTCCGCGACGGAGAGGTCGGTGCCCCAGCCGTCGCCGCGCTCGGCCGTGCCGGGGACTCCGGGCGAGTTCTGGGTCCACCACTGGGGCGGGCTGCCCGCACCGTCGATGCCCAGCGGCCCGTCGGGGCTGCCGTAGTAGACGCCGACCTGGCCGCCGGTCATCCAGTCGCCTCCGTCATTGGGGCTGTGCGGCTCACTGGTGACGAGGTCGTCGTAGCCGTCGTTGTTGATGTCGCCGGACGCCACGACCGGGCCGCCGCGCAGATCGCGCTCGTACACCAGTCCCCGCTCCTGACCGGAGAGGAAGACCGACCAGCCGTGGCCCGGTTCCTCGCCCACCGAGACTCCGGAGACGATCAGGTCGGCGAGGCCGTTGTTGTCGTAGTCGCCGGTGGTGAGGGACTTGGGCAGGATCTCGCGCCCCTCCGCGCCGACGGTGAGGCGGTTGCGCGAGGTGCGCGCCAGCGGTGCGGACTGCGGCTGTGGGACGGCCTCGTAGGCGTACAACTCGAGGTCGTCGCGCTTGAGAACGGCAAGTTGGTCACCCGGGCTGTCAGGGCTGAATCGGGCCGCGGCGAGGGCGCTGCCGAATCTCTCGCCGGCCGCGGGCTTCGCGGTCTCCAGCCAGTCGCTGTTCGCGCCGACCAGCCCTCGCGACGATCCCCACAGGATGGTGATGCCGCCCGCGTCCGCGATCGTGCCGATGTCCTCGCCCGGGATGCCCACGATCGCGTCGTCGTAGCCGTCCGCGTCGAGGTCCCCGGTGGCCACGGCCCTGCCGAAGCCGTCGCCCGTTTCGGCCGCGCCCGGCACCCCGGTCGTGGACTGGCTGACGACGGCGACCCGGCGGGTGCCGATGCCCGTCGACGCGCCGTACTGCACGGTCACGTACCCCGCGCCCTTCTTCCCACTGACGGTTCCGCCCGGCGCGCCGATGAGCACGTCCTCGTAACCGTCGCCGTTGAAATCGCTGTTGCGGTCACTTGCGTGGGTTCCGCCGGGGGTGCCGGCGTAGGCCGAGGGAGCGGCGATGACCGCTCCCGCCATCAGGAGAAACGAGGCCGCGGCTACGGCGGCCGTACGGTACTTGCGCACGAGCGGCTCCTTGGCTCAAGGATGACCGGGCGGGTGCGGGGGGTACGGGGGTGGCGGAAAGGGCCCGTTCCTTCCCGGCGTCCTGTTTGACCGTGCGTGCGGCAAAAGGGTTGTACGGGCTCGTGTGGTGGAAACGGCACCTACCGGGTGAGGGGCTCGCTCCAGCGGGCGCGCGCCTGTTCGAGGGAGCGCAGCAGCGCCAGGGTGGGCAGGCCCTGGTCCGGGCCGGAGGTCAGCAGCTCCGGGAGCAGGGGGAGCGGTGCCACGGCGGCGACGTCCTCGAGGACGAGCGTGAGTGGTGGGTCGAGCCGACCGTCGGATGACCGTGCGGCCATGCGGCGGCCGTGCTCGACCACGCTTGAGGTGAGGGCGGTCAGCAGGGGCATCGCGCCAGGGCGGGTGCGGGGATCCTCGATCGGTTCACCCACCACATAAAGCGTGCCCCCCTCGTCCACGAAAGATTCCAGGGCGAGCGCATCGGCTCGATTGGGTGTGCAGGCATCGCGGATATGTACGGATGCCAGCGCCGCGAGTGCACGGACCGTCAGTTCCTGGGCCATCTCGCGACGTTCGGGATGGGCAGTCAGCGCCGATTCGAGGAGTCCCGCGATTCCGGAGGCTGCCTTGGGGTGCGTACGGAGGACACGTACGGGTTCATGGGCGCTGCTGCCCTGGGCCCAGCGGTGGATCTGCTTGAACGGGCGGCCGTCCACGGCTGCGGCGTGCAGCCAACAGCGCAGGAGCGTTTCAGCGGTGTCGGCGAGCGCGGCGTCCAGGCGGGCGTGGGGGCGTACGGGGGCGAGCAGCGCGGCTGCCCGGGCGGCGGCGGTGTCGGCGTCCTCGCAGCCGGCGGTGGGCGACCAGTGGAGGCGGGCCGGGGTGTCGCACAGGTGGCCGGGATCGTAGACGAGGACAGGGCCGAGCTTGGCGCGGGCGCCCTTCGTCTCCGCCCACACGGTGGGGTCGGAGGTGACGACGAGCGCGGGGCCGTCGGCGTCCCGGATGGCCTGGACGGTGGAGGGCCGACGGGTGGGCGGGTCACCGTAGACGACGAGGGGGCCGCGCGGGGCGGGGACGGTCGGCTCCGTGAAGGGGCCGGCTCCCGCGGTCCTGGGCTTCGTCGCGACGGAGGGGACGGCGGGTGCGGCGGGTGCGGCAGGAGCAGCGTGAGCGGTGGGGGTGTGGCCGGCTTCGGGGGTCTGGCCGGCCTCGACGGCGTGGCCGTTCTCCGCGGCGTGGCCGGTTGCGGTGGGCGGGACCGCATCGGACCCGGTCGCGCCGGTCGGGAACGCCGTCGTACCTGCCGCCGCGGGCTTCCGCGTCCGCGAGGCCCGCGAGGCCCGCACCGCCCGCCATCGCGCGAGTGTGCCCAGGACGAAGACCGTGAGCACGACCAGGACCATCAGCTCGCCGATCAGCAGGCCCCAGAACAGGCCGTATCCGGAGAGCCGGCCCGCCGGGGTCGAGGGCCAGGCGGCCGGGAGGTCGTGCGGTTCCGAGGCCAGGCTGCGCATCGCGAGCGGGGTGCGCGTGAACGTCACCCCGTCCGGCCATGCCCCGTGCGCGAACAGTCCCGCCAGGCCCGTCGCCGTCCACACCAGCAGCGTCAGCCCGAGCAGGAAGCCCAGCAGGCCCACCAACAGGCCGTCGGGGATGCCCCGTTCCTCGCGGAAGCGGTGCTCGCGCCCGCGCGATGACGGTGACGGTGGCAGTAGCGGTGGCGGTGACGCTGACATCTCACGCCACCGTCGACTCGGAGGACTCGCTGAGACGGGCCTGCTGTTGCTGCTCGATGCGGGCCGCCCGCTGTTCCGCCTCCCAGTCCGCCGCCCGTACGTCTTCGGGTACGTCTTCCCGTACGGACGATTCCGTCATGGCCCTGTCCGTGTAGACCAGCGGGCGTTCCGCCTCTGTGACCAGGTGCTTCACCACCTGGACGTTGCCGTTGACGTCCCACACCGCGATGCCGGGCGTGAGCGTCGGGATGATCTCGACGGCCCACCGGGGCAGGCCCAGGACCCGGCCCGTCGCGCGTGCCTCGTCCGCCTTCTGGGCGTAGATCGTCCGGGTGGAGGCCATCTTCAGGATCGCCGCGGCCTCCCGCGCCGCGGCCCCGTCCACCACGTCACTGAGGTGGTGGACGACCGCGACGAAGGAAAGCCCCAGCCGGCGCCCGAACTTGAGCAGCCGCTGGAAGAGCTGCGCCACGAACGGGCTGTTGATGATGTGCCAGGCCTCCTCGACCAGGAAGATCCGCTTCTTCCGGTCGGGCCGGATCCAGGTGTGCTCCAGCCACACACCGACGATGGCCATCAGGATCGGCATCGCGATCGAGTTCCGGTCGATGTGCGACAGGTCGAAGACGATCAGTGGCGCATCGAGGTCGATCCCGACCGTCGTCGGCCCGTCGAACATGCCCCGCAGATCACCGTCGACGAGCCGGTCCAGGACCAGCGCGACGTCCAGTCCCCAGGCGCGTACGTCGTCGAGGTCGACGTTCATCGCCTCCGCCGACTCGGGTTCCGGGTGGCGGAGTTGCTCGACGATGTCGGTCAGCACAGGCTGCCGGTCGGTGATGGTCTCGTTGACGTACGCGTGGGCGACCTTGAGCGCGAAGCCCGAGCGCTCGTCGAGCCCGTGCCCCATCGCGACCTCGATGATGGTCCGCAGCAGCGCCAGCTGGCCGGTCGTGGTGATCGCCGGGTCGAGCGGGTTGAGGCGGATGCCGCCGTCCAGGGCGGCCATCGGGTCCAGGCGGATGGGCGTTATTCCCAGCTCCTGGGCGATGAGGTTCCACTCGCCGACCCCGTCCTCGCCCTGTGCGTCCAGGACGACGACCTGCCGGTCGCGGAAGCGGAGCTGCCGGAGCACGTACGTCTTCTCCAGCGCGGACTTGCCGTTGCCCGACTCGCCGAGGACCAGCCAGTGCGGGGCCGGCAGCTGCTGCCCATACAGCTGGAAGGGGTCGTAGATGTAGCCCTTTCCGCTGTACACCTCGCGGCCGATGATCACGCCCGAGTCGCCGAGCCCTGGCGCGGCGGTCGGCAGATAAACGGCCTGGGCCTGGCCCGTCGACGTACGCACGGGCAGCCGCGTCGTCTCGACCTTCCCGAAGAGGAAGGACGTGAAGGATTCGGTGAGGACGGACAGCGGATCTCGCATCTGATCAGGGCCCCTATCGGCGCGTATCGGCGCGTGTCGGCGCGCTAGCGGCGGATGCCGGTCGCGAACGGCAGCGTGTTCACAAAGGCCCGGTGATGCTCGCGGTCGCACCACTCCAGCTTCAGATACGACTTGCCCGCCGAGGCCCTGATCGTGCGCTTGTCCCTGGCCAGGGCTTCGGGCGTACGCGACGACACAGTGATGTACCCGACAAGATTGACGCCTGCCGCGCCACTGGCGAGATCTTCACCCCGCTGGTCGAGCCTGCCGTGCGCGGCGATGTCGCGCGGGTCGACGGTGCGGTTCATCTTGGCGGCGCGGCTCGCCTCCGCCTCGTCGTTCGTCTTCTCGGTCAGCATCCGCTCGATGGCGACCTCGGTGGGTTCGAGATCCATGCAGACTGCGACTGTACGGATCACATCCGGGGTGTGGACGAGCAGCGGGGCGAGGAAGTTGACGCCGACGGGGGTCATCGGCCACTCCTTCACCCACGCGGTGGCGTGGCACCAGGGGGCGCGGGTGGACGACTCGCGGGTCTTGGCCTGGAGGTACGTCGGCTCCATCGCGTCCAGTTCGGCGGGCCAGGCGTTGCGCTTCGTCATCGCCTGGATGTGGTCGATGGGGTGGTCCGGGTCGTACATGGAGTGCACGAGGGACGCGAGCCGGCCCTGGCCGAGGGGCTGGCGTACGCGGATGTCGGCCTCGGCGAGCCGGGCGCAGATGTCGGTGAGCTCGCGGGCCATGACGACGGCGAGCCCCGCGTCCTTGTCGAGCTTCTTCGTGCCGCTCGTCTGGCGGGCGGCACGGGCCATGGTGTGGGCCTCGGCGGCGAGTTCGCGGGTGTAGTGCATGCACGCGACGAGGTAGGCGCGGTGCTGCTCGCTGGAGGTGGACACCATCGACTGGAGCTGGTCGTACGAGTCCCGCAGCCATCCGGGCGCGGACGCGTCGCCGCGCTGGGCGACGTCCTTGGCGTGGGCGTCGGGGTCGGCGGGGAGGGTGCGGGCCAGCATCTGAAGGCGGGTCACGAAGCCGTCGCCGTTGGCGACATGCTTGAGCAGGGTGCCGAAACGGTCCACCAGGGCTTCCTGGTCCTCGCTGTCGCGCAGTCCCACGCCCGGGCCCTCGATCTCGATGGCGGCGGTGACGGTACGGCGGTCGGCGTGCAGCAGTACGGCGATCTCGTCCGGGCCGAAGGGCGCGGCGAGCCAGTTGATCCTGCCGATGCCGGGCGGGGGCCCGACCTCGATCTCGCGGCCGTCGATGCGGGTGCCCGCCTCCATGGCACTGGAGCGGTAGAGGGTGCCCCGGCGGAGGGTGCGCCGGTAGCTGCGGTTGATCTCGAACCAGCGGTAGAAGGTGCGCTGCTTGTACGGGACGTACACCGCGGCCAGCGCGAGCAGCGGGAACCCCATGAGCAGCACGATCCGCAGGGACAGGGCGGGGACCAGCAGGCCGCTCATCATGCCGAGGAACGCGCCGGCGATGATCAGGGCGATCTCGCCGGTCTCGCGGTTCTTGCCGACAATCGCGTTCGGCCGGGCCCGGCCGATGAGATACGTACGGCGGGGCGCGATGGGCTGGGACTGCGTCGTCAACGCCCTCCACCTCCTGTGTTTCCTGTGCCGGTGCCTGTGCTCTTGCGATGGCTGTGGGGGGTGCTCGTGCTGGGGGCGCTGCCGCCGCTACGGGGCGGAGGTGCGGCGGAGGGGACAGTTCCGCCGCCGACCCCGCCCCCGGTTCCGCCCCCGGTTCCGCCGCCGCGGGAGCTGTGGGCGGCGACCCCGCCGGCGATGGGGCTCGCGGGCCGGGCCGCGGCTCCGTCGTTGCCGCCGCCGCGCTGGTCGCTGCGGCTGGAGTGGGTCTTGATGCCCTGCGAGACGAGGGCGGCGGGGGAGCTGATGACGGCGGCCGCCTTGTTCTCCGCGCTGTTCTGGATGCGGTTGTTGCGGGAGGCGGCGATCTCGTCGCCGAAGCCGGGCACGAAGCGGTAGATCATCCCCGAGGCGAAGATCGCGAGCAGGATGATCGCGAGGCCGGTCACGACCGCCGAGAACGAGTCCGGCCCGTCGTCGCCGGACAGCGCCCCGGCGAGGCCGAGCACGATGATGATCACAGGCTTGACCAGGATCACCGCGATCATGATCCCCGCCCAGCGGCGCACATGCCCCCAGAGGTTCTTGTCGACGAGCCCCGAGTACACGACGACTCCGAGCAGCGCGCCGACGTAGAGCAGCACGGCGCGGAGGAACAGCTCCAGGTAGAGCACACCGGCCGCGAGCACCGTCACCAGCGACACGATGATCAGCATGATCGGCCCGCCGCCGATGTCGTCGCCCTTCTTCAGCGCCTCCTTGAAGCTCCCGAAGAACACATCCGTCTGGCCCCCGGTGCCGGCCGCGATGACGTCCGTGATGGCGTCGGTCGCCGAGACGAGTGTGTAGAGGATCAGCGGGGTGAAGGCCGAGGCCAGGACCGTCAGCCAGAGGAACCCGACCGCTTCGGACATCGCGGTCGTGAGCGGTACGCCACGGATGGCGCGCTTGGCGACCGCGAGGAGCCAGAGGAGGAGGGTGAGGAAGGTCGCGGCGGCGAAGACGACGGCGTACTGGGCGAGGAAGGTGCCGTTCGTGAAGTCCACCTCGGCGGTGGACTTCACGGCCTTCGACAGCGCGTCGATGATCGACACGGCGGCGTCGGCGCAGCCCTTGGCGAGGGACGCGAGCGGGTCGAGGGGAGTGGTGGGGTCGTCGAGGGCGGGGGCGCGGCGGGCGCCGTCGCCGTTGCTGCAGTACTCCTTGGCCGGACCGATCAGGAGGTCGCAGGGGTCATTGCTCGGTGTCGGTGTGGGCGACGGCGCTGCAACGGCGCGCGTCGCGAGCAGGAGCAGTGCCGTGGGCACGGCCACCAGCACGGAGACGGCTGAGCGGGTGCGGTGCTGAGGACTACCGGGCATAAGTGAAGCCTCCGTACTCCTCAACGGCCTTGCTGATCTCGTCCGAGCTTGACGCTGCGATGTCGCCAGGCACCGGTGCCGGGCCGTCCTTCTGGGTGTCAGCGGTGATCTTCCAGTCGTTGTCCGCCCACGTCAGGTCGAAGGTCCAGGTCTTCCACGTCGTGCTCACGGGGTCGGTCGATTCGGGGCCCGACATGCCGATCAGTCCGGTGTACCAAACCGACACCTTGGCGGAGTCTCCTGCGAAGCTCTCCACCTTGGTCCCGACCGGGATGGTCCTGGACACGAATGTGCTGCCATCTGGTGCGTCGCCATTGGCGTCCAGCCCCAGCTTGGCGAGGAACTCTGCGGAGTAGGCTGCGTCCTGCGGGCCCTTGAGCTTGGCCGCCGCCTGGGACGTGTAGACGGTGTCCACGATCTGGTGCCGGCTGTCCTTCTGAAACATGCCCACGGAGCCCAGCGCGACGGCATAGTTCGACGCCGCACTCTGCGCCCCCTGCTCGTCCCGCGCATACCCCGTCGGGATCTCCCCGTTCTTCCCGGTCACCGGCCGCACCCCCGTCGCCGCCGTCGGGGCCGTGCCGCCCTGGGCCTTCCCGTCCGTCTTCGGGGTGTCCGTTCCGTCACCGCGGTTCGCGAACGCGATCGCCGCGATCAGGAGCACGACCACGCCCACGAACGTGATGAGGGAGCGTGAGTTCCGCGCGGGCCGTCGCGCGCCCCCGTACACGTCGCCGCTCCCGCCGGTTTCCGGGAGGCGGGTGCGCGTCTGTCCCGTACCTCCGATGCCGTCGTTCTCGTCGCCGAAGCTCATGCCGCGTACGCCCCCTCGTAGCCAAAGCTGTGGCCGTAGCCGTAGTACGACGGTAGCCGTGCTGGTGTCCGCGCGGGCGCGGTGTGGTGACTCGACATCAGGGACATCAGGGGGACGCAACCTCTGCCGGTGGGTGCGACGGGCGGATGGGATCGGGGACGGATGGAGTCGAGTGACGGGAGGTCAGACAGCCATCCCGTACACGATGGTGAACAGGGTCCCCAGTGACCCGATGATGAAGACTCCGGTCAGTCCGGCCACGATCAGGCCCTTGCCCTGCTCTGCGCTGAACGTGTCGCGCAGAGCCGTCGCGCCGATGCGCTGCTTCGCCGCGCCCCAGATCGCGATGCCCAGGCAGAGCAGGATGGCCACCGCCATCACGACCTCGATCATCACGCGGGCCTCGTTCCCAAGGCTTCCGAAAGGCCCCCAGTTCGGGGCGATTCCCCCGATGATGGTGGTGATGTCGCCCTTCTCGGCTGCCAGGATCATGTAACTCACCGCCCCTGTCAGGTAGTTCGACGCCCCTGCCACTCGGCACGGGTCACGCTCTATCTTCGCTGATGAAACCGGTCTCGTGCGCCGACTTGGCTGGTCTCTTTACCCGATCCCCGCACACACGACCGAACCGGCCGCGCTGACCTGCGACGGCAGCGGACAGGTTCCATGCGAGCACCCATATGGTAACTCTGTGTATCACGCACGGTGACTCCGGGCAATGACTGTCGTTGGGGCACTCAGGGCCGAAAATCACGAGGTCAGGGCGGTGGCTCCGGGGCGCCGGGGAGAGGGGTGTCACTCCAACGGCTCTGGTGGCAGGGCCGGTTGGATTACGTTGACGGTATGACAGGTGATCAGTACCTCTCGCGTATCGACACGTCACGCCCGCACACGGCCCGTATCTGGAACTACTGGACCGGAGGCAAGGACAACTACCCGGTCGACAGGGAGGCCGGCGACCAGATCAGGAGGCTCCATCCCGGGATAGGTGAGTACGCGCTCGCGGACCGCCGTTTCCTCGGGCGTTCGGTGCGGTATCTGGCCGCCGAGGCCGGCATCCGGCAGTTCCTGGACATCGGTACGGGCCTGCCGAGCGCCGACAACACCCACGAGGTGGCCCAGCGCGTCGCGCCGGAGTCGCGGATCGTGTACGTCGACAACGACCCGCTCGTTCTCGCACACGCCCGCGCGCTGCTCACCAGCTCACCGGAGGGGGCGACGGACTACCTCGACGCCGATCTGCGTGACGTCGACACGATCCTGGAGCGTGCCGCGCAGACCCTCGATCTCAGTCGGCCGATCGCGCTGATGCTGCTCGGGGTGGTCATCTTCATCGAGGGTGACGAGGAGTCGTACGCGCTCGTGCGACGCCTGATGGACGCGCTGCCCTCCGGGAGTCACCTCGTCCTGTCCCACACCGTCATCAGCCCGGCGATGCCGGACGTGGACGCGGCGGTGGCCTTCTGGAACGAGCACGGCACGCCGCGGCTGACGCAGCGCACGCCGGAGCGGATCGTCCGCTACTTCGACGGGCTGGAGCTGCTGGAGCCGGGGCTTGTCTCCTGCAACCGCTGGCGTCCGGACCCGGGGGATCCGCAGGAACCGGAGGAGGTCGCGATGTACGGGGGAGTGGGGCGCAAGCCTTGAGAACGCCGACAGGGCGGCCCCGGAACTCGGCGCCGCCCTGCCGGACCGTCGGCTCATGCCCGCACGGTCACCAACCCGAGCAGTGCCACGGCGATCGCGATGAGCGCGATCACGGCCACCGCGGCGGCCGTTCCTCCGGAATCGCCGGCTCGGCGGACCTTGTTCCCCACGTTCTCCATGTGCTCTCCTGCGTTGCTCGCCCCGCCGTTGGTCGTCGGCGGGGATCGTTCACAGCCTTCCTGGCTGCGTAACGCAGCGTAGTGGCCGCTGGTCCAGACAACCTGACCGGGGTGGGGTGCGTCGGCCCGGCCTACGGCTCGG
The DNA here is from genome assembly GCF_053597075.1 of Streptomyces sp. NPDC001514. Taxonomy (NCBI): domain Bacteria; kingdom Bacillati; phylum Actinomycetota; class Actinomycetes; order Kitasatosporales; family Streptomycetaceae; genus Streptomyces; species Streptomyces sp. NPDC001514. The sequence continues at coordinate 396,333 of NZ_JBSFHO010000002.1, read as the reverse complement.
CGAAAGTTCAACCGGCCGAGCTGTCGGGCTCGTTGTCCAGGACCTCTTGGGCTACGCGCACGAGGTCCTCCTCGCTGGGCATGAGGGCACGGACCCGGGGCGGCAGTGTGGAGTACGTACTGACGGCGAGCGGATGGTTGTTGCCCTGCAGCGCGATCTGGCACGCGGCCCTGTTGCGTTCGGTGCCGATCAGAATGCCGAGGGTCGGCTCATCGCGTTCCGGATCGCGTACGAGCTGGTCGACGACCCCGACATAGAAACCGAGCTTGCCGATGTGCTCGGGCCTGGCTGCCTTGGTCTTGAGCTCCACGACCACGTACCGGTGCAGCCTGAGGTGGTAGAAGAGCAGGTCGATCCGGAACTCCTCGCCTCCGATGACGACCGGGTACTGACGCCCGACGAAGGCGAACCCGACTCCGAGCTCAGTAAGGAACCGGACGATGTTCGCGACGAGCGCGTCCTCGAGCTCGCGCTCGCTGTGCTCCTTGTCGAGCCCCAGGAAGTCAAGCCGGTACGGGTCCTTGGCGATGTCCTGGACGACGGCCGCGTCCTTGGGGACCGTGGCGTTGAAGTTGGTGTCGGCGCAGCCTTGGGAGAGGTGCAGGGCGTGGGCGATGGAGCGTTCCAGCGCGTCACGGGACCAGCCGTTGTGGACGGCCCGGGAGGCGTAGAAGTCCAGCTCGGAGCGGGTCTTGAGCTTGGTGATGAGGACGGTGATGTGGCCCCACGGCAATTGTGCAACGGGCTGTTGCACAATTGGCTTCGGCCAGGTCCGGGCCATCTGATGCATGTACATGAGGTTGCGGCGCGAGAATCCGCGCTGGTTCGGGAACACGGTCTTCAGGTCGGCGGAGAGGCGGTCCACGACCTTGGCGCCCCAGCCCTCCTCTTTCTGGCGGCGCAGGATGTGGTGGCCGATCTCCCAGTACATCTGGACGAGCTCGGTGTTCACCGCTCGCTGGGCGCGGACACGGGCGCGTGAGACCGTCTCCTTGATCTCGCTGAGCAGGTCCCCGTACCAGGACGGCAGGGCGGCGGCCTGGCCCTGAGCGGGGATGACGGTCTTGTCGGTGTTGTTGCTGTTGGACACGGGGCCGAGTTTTGTCCAGTCGCCCGGTGCTGGTCCGGGGAATGTCGTACATGTCTACCGAACGGGTGATCATAGGTCCCGTCCGGCCGGATGCCAGCCGTCCGGTCCCTCGACTGCTCCGCGGACCTCGTCAGGGACGCGGCTGCATTGGGCGTAAACGCTGACGAAGAGTGTCGTGGTCGAGTCGTTCCAGCGGACGTCGATCATGTCGCTGCTCTCCGGATCCTCGAAGCGGAAACCCAGCTCCACGAACGTGTTGCCGGCGCGGTCGCCGTCATGGGTGAGCTTCCAGCCACGTGCCGACAGCTGCTGACGAAGGCGCTTCTGTGCCGCGCGGGCGTCTGCCTCCGGGATCTCTGCCACTTCCCAGGAGTGTTCGAAGCTGCTGACATCCAGCCGGGCTTCGTCGATGTGGGCGAAGGACTGGAGCCCGCGGTAGTAGCAGGCGCCCGTGGAGATGCCACTGTGCTGCACGGCGTTCGGTTCGTTGAGACCGAACCCGTCGTACGTCCACTGCGACCGCTCCCGAAGGCGTTCGGCGACGGTCTTGGGATCGGCCGACGGATACGGAGTGCCGTACCAGACGGCGCGGGCCCCGATGACGACGCCGTACGCTGCCGCGACCGTCACGACGAGCAGCCCGAGGATGGCCAGGAGCGTGAGTGGACGGCGGGTCCGCTGTTCGACCTTCATGGCTCCGAGACTATGAACCAGCGGGTCGGTGGGCCTGAGTAGCCGTACCCAGCAAGGCCCGATGCCGTGCTCAGTCGATGACCGAGCGGCAGCTCACGTTGTCGGCCGGCTCGGCGAAGTGGTCGAACTCGCCCGCGCGTACGCCCAGGACGAACGCGTCCCACTTCTGGCGGGTGGTCGTGACGGTGCCGGTGCCGGTGCCGTCGCCGGGCCCGTGGAGCCGGACGAGGTCCCCGGGCCCGTACGTGACGCCGGCCCCGGCGCCGGCCCCGGCCTTGATCGTGCGGAGCAGGTCCGCGAACGCGGCGGGCGTGAGGGTGGCTATGCCCCGTGCCGGGTCGGAGCTTTCGGTGAGGGTGACCGTGCGGTCGGCTGCGCGGGCGACGTGTATGCAGGATTCGCCCTCGCCGCAGAACGACGACCTCTGCCAGTTGTCGGGGAGCAACGGAACTCCTTCACAGGTCCTTGGCGATGGTGTGGATGAAGTCCCTGGAACGCGCGGGGCTGAGGGCCAGGTGCTCCAGGCGTTCGAAAATTCGCCGGTACTTGTCGAGCTGGGCCTCGGCGTCCAACAGGACGATGCCGTGCGACTGGTCGAGCTGGACCGTGTCGAGCTGGGGCACCGGGCCGTGGACGTAGTACATGGGCTGACCCGAGCCCGGGTACCCGTCGGCATCGAACGGGATGACTTGGATCGTGATGTGCTCGCGGTCGCCCATGGCGAGGAGATGCTGCAGCTGCTGCCTGGCCGTGGCCCGCCCGCCGAACCTCATGCGCAGGGCAGCCTCGTGGATGACGGCGCGGTACGGCGTCGGGTCGTCCCGATACAGGACCGCCTGCCGTTTGATGCGGAACGAGAGGCGGTGCTCGACTTCTGGAGGGGCCAGTTCCGGGACCACCTGCTGGAAAACCGCTCGGGCGTGGTCCGTGGTCTGGAGCAGCCCGGGAAGCCCCGAGGTGTGCGCCGTGCGCAACGCCGTGCCGTGGTGCTCCAGTTCCGCCAGATCCAGCAGTCCGCTGGAGAGGATGTCGCGGTACTCCTCCCACCAGCCGCGCTTGCGCTCTCCGGTCATGGCGGCCAGTGCTTCGACCAGTTCGTGGTCGGGGCACTCGTAGTGACAGGCGAGCGTGCGCACGCGCTCGGCGCTGACCCCGTATCGGCCGGCCTCGATGTTGCTGATGCGGGCCTGGTTGCCGCCCAGGAGCTTTGCCGCCTGCGTGGCAGTGAGGCCCGCGCGCTCGCGGAGCCTGCGTAGTTCTGTGCCGAGCCGTTGACGGCGGGCCGTCGGCGTGGTGCTGGGCGTCATCACCATCTAACTGCTCTCCCTTGCCAGGGTCACCCACACGAGCGTACCTGGCATCGATTCCATTGGAATCCTGGAATGTATTCCATGGAACGCCCTACGGTCTTTCCCAGGACGACGCCTGGAAGTGCACCGCTCGACACAGCGGCAGAGCCACCAGGCAACCAACCGCCCCTCCAGGAAGGAGACTTCGATGGCAACCGTAACCCCGCCCTGGGCCTACACCCTCCAACTCCCCCAAGACCCCCGCGCCCCAGGCGTCGCCCGCCGCACCCTCCGTACTGTCCTGGCCACGCACCACATGGCCAACCTGTCCGGGCTTGCCGAACTCCTCGCGACCGAGCTGCTCACCAACGCCTACCTCCACTCGGACGGGCCGTACACCCTGCGCCTGCGCGCCATGGAGTCGGACAGGCTCCGCCTCAGCGTGTGGGACAGCAACCCCGACATCCCATCGCCCTTTCACGGCGGGCCGGCCCCGCGGCCGCCGGACGACGCGGAGCGCGGTCGTGGGCTCCACATGGTCCAGCTGTTCGCCGACAACTGGGGCGCGTTCCCGCTCGGCGCGGGCGGGCTCTTCGGGGAGGGCGGCGGGAAGCTGCTGTGGGTGGAGCTCAGCGGGGCGCGATGAAGAGGCTCTGCGCGCTGCGGCCGATCGGGCCCTTCTCGTCGTGCAGTTGGGCGTCCGCCAGGCCGATACCCGCCGGGTCCACGCTCGTACGGGCCTCGACGCACACCCACTCGCCGACCGGGTGCCGGTGCAAATGGACGGTGAGGTCGGCGTTGACGAAGATGTGGCGGCTGAAGTCGAGGACGTTGCTGATGCCGTTGCCGGAGTCGGCGGCGACCAGGACGCGGTCCAGGGGGCGGATCTCCTCGCCCGCGACGAGCGGCATGCGCATCCGCATCCAGCAGGTACCAGGGCCCTGCTCCCTGAAGGCGCCCTCGGTGAACCGGGTGTCCATGGACGTGTGGTAGCCGACGTCCCACGGCACACCGAAGAAGGGCGTGTCCGCGGTCTCCCCGGGTGAAGGCACCCGCGGGCCCTCGGCCACCGCCGGTCCGGGCTCCTCGAGCGTACGGATGCGGAGTGCTCGGGCGAGCATGACGGGCGCCTCGCCCTCGGGCGCGAGGGTCGCCTCGACCAGCTCCACGCTCCGGCCGGCCCGCAGCACGGTCGTGGTGACCTCCAGCGGCCGGATCGGCACCGGGCGGACGATCTCGTACGTGACCCGCGCCAGCCGCATGTCCGTACGTGCTCCCGGCCGCTCCTCCAGCGCCCGCCCCAGCAGCGCGGCCGGCGGCCCGGCGTGCTGGGAGTTCGCGTCCCAGGGACCGCGGGTGTGCTCGGTCGGCGCGAAGCGGTTCTCGGAGATCCGCTCGAAGAACGCCTCGGGTTCCGGTGCCGCCACGACGCGCCGCCTCTCCGCTGCCGACAGGTGTAGGGCACACGCTACCTGCGGGTAACCGAGGAGGCCAGGGACATTTTCGTGGAGAAGGAAGCCTGCCGACCTACGAAAGAGGCCGCGATGAAGCTGCGGGAGGCCGCCGAGCGCATCGAAGAGGCGACGGGTCTGCGCGTGCAGATCGTCGTCATCGACCCACGCCACGGCACCTGGGCGCTCCACACCCACCCCGAAGAGGGCCGCTACGCGGACGTCCGCCCCGGCAAGTACGGCGAGGACATCCCGCTCCCCGAGCCCCTCTCGCTGACCCTGGCCACCGACCGCCTCCCGGTCAACGGACCCCGGCGACAGGTCCGTCCACCTCCTGAACCCTTGCGCCCGCCCCTAGACTGACTCACGGTGGACAGCCGTGCGGCGGAGGGTGATTGACGGTGCGTAAGGCGTGGCTGCTCGGGGGCGGGGCCGTCGGGATGTGCCTGGGCTTCGTCGCGCTGCTCGTCGTCGGGACGTACACCGCCGCCGCCGGGATCGCCAAGAACGGTGGCGGGGGAGCCGTCGCGCTGGTGAAGGGGGCTGTGCCGGCGCTGTATCAGCCGCTGGTGGAGAAGTGGGGCAATCTCTGCCCGGCCATCAACCCCGCTCTGCTCGCCGCGCAGTTGTACCAGGAGAGCGGCTGGAATCCGCGGGCGCAGAGTCAGGCCGCCGCGCAGGGGATCGCGCAGTTCATTCCGGGGACGTGGGCCACGCACGGCGTGGACGGGGACGGCGACGGGGACCGCGACGTCTGGGATCCGGCGGACGCGATTCCGTCGGCGGCCTCGTACGACTGCAAGCTGGCCGGATATGTGAAGAAGGCGCCCGGCGACCCGACGGACAACATGCTGGCGGCGTACAACGCGGGGGCGTACGCGGTCATCAAGTACGGCGGTGTGCCGCCGTACAAGGAGACGCAGAACTACGTCAGGATCATCCGCTCCCTGGAGAAGAGCTTCGCCCGGCCGGTCGGGCGGGTCGAGCCGTCGCGGCAGGCGGCCGGGGCGATCTACTTCGCGCAGCAGAAGCTCGGCACGAAGTATCTGTGGGGCGGGAACGGGACACCGGAGCAGGGCGGGCGGTTCGACTGCTCGGGGCTGACGCAGGCCGCGTACCGGACCGTCGGGATCGAGCTGCCGCGGGTCGCGAACGACCAGTACAACGCCGGCCCGCATCCCTCGCGTGACGAGCTGCTCCCCGGGGACCTGGTGTTCTTCTCGGACGACCTCACCAACTCGCGGGCGATCCGGCACGTGGGGCTGTACGTCGGTGGCGGGTACATGATCAACGCGCCGTACACCGGAGCCGTGATCCGTTTCGACAAGATCGACACACCCGACTACTTCGGGGCGACCCGCGTCACCAAGGACGGGGCGGCCGCGCTGCCGACCGCACTGCCCGGGACACGCCCAGGGGCGTGACGGAGGGCTGACGAGGCGTCGGCAATGGCCGGAACTCTCCGTTAAGCCAGGGCCCTGAGCTGCGACGATGTATCACTCTTCGATAACGTCATGGTGATCGTTCCGTGGAGTGTGGAACGGACCCGCGGGACGGGTCGTTCCCTGGAACGGAGCAGTACCTACGTATCCACCGCACCGACGCACCGACCACGGGGGGTTGGCAGGAGCGGCGCACAGCGTTGTGCGCCGCGGTATTCGAACGACAGGCAGGCAAGGGGCCGCAGCTGATGGCTGGACTCGCACTCGACTCAGGGTCGAACCCCGATGTCGGCCTGCTCCACGACATCAACGGGCTGGCCCGGTCCGCGCCGGCGTGGTTCGACCGCGTCATGGCATTCGTCGGTGAGTACGGGATCATGCTCGCGATGGTCCTCGTGGTGCTCTGGTGCTGGTGGAGCGTGCGGCGCCGGGGTACCGAGGAGGAATCGGTCGCGGCGATGGCCGGGCTGGTCTGGGCGCCCCTAGCGGCCGGTCTCGCGCTGCTGGTGAACATCCCGATCCGGGGGTTCGTGGAACGGCCGCGGCCGTTCCTGGACCACGAAGGGATCGAGGTCCTGGTGGGCGGCAAGACCGACTTCTCGTTCGTGAGCGACCACGCGACGATGGCGATGGCGCTGGGCGTCGGACTCTTCGTCGCACACCGTCGCTTCGGACTCGCGGCGATCGGACTCGCACTGGCGGAGGGCTTCTGCCGGGTCTACATGGGCGTGCACTACCCGACCGACGTGGTGGGCGGCTTCGCGCTCGGCACGGCCGTGACGCTGCTGCTCGCGCCGCTCGCACTGGCACTGCTGACCCCCCTGCTGTCGACGGTCGCCCGGTCCGGGCGGGCGAGTCGGCTCGTACGGTCACGCCGGGCGCCGGGCCTCGGAGAGGACGGACGGGAGCACCGGCCGCACGAGCCGCTGGACTTCGCGGAGCCGCGGCAGGGCGCGGAGCCGGGGGAGAAGGACCTGGCGGCATAACTGCCGAAGCACTGCCCCGGACCCCTGGGCGGGCGGGCTGTGCACCCGCTGCGGTGGGTTCGCGCCGCAGGTCCTGGGCGGCGCGCGGCTTCGTGCCGTGCACTGGTCGTTGGGCGCCTGCGGGACGGCAGGGCGCCTGCGGGACGGTGGGTGGTTCGGGCCCACCCGTCCTTCTGCCTAGGACTTCGCCCTGGGAACCCCCAGCGGACGAATGCTCACAAACCGCTCAGGCTTCGGGGTTTGCCGCGTGGGATTCGGCGTCCGCGCGGGCGCGGTCGCGGGAGCGCCGGGCGGGGCCGCGCCAGCCGCAGGTGCAGCCGGCCATGGCGAAGGCTCCGCGTTCGGTCGTGTGCGTCTTGTGTTGCCTTTGCACGACTCCACGGTACCTGGCGTGACGACGCGCCAGGGCCGTCGTTATCCGGGGCGGGTGGGTCCAGGAAGGGGATGCCGGCGATGGTGGTGCAGCAGCACAGGCTCAGGGGCGGGGTATGTGCCGTCGCCGCCGCGGTGGGTGTGGGCATGGGGGTGACCGCGACCGCGGGGTGCTCCGCGGGCGGGAACGCCGTGGCCGATGCCCGGCCTTCCGGGGATCCCGTCGCCGTCGTACGGAACGCCGCGGACGTGCTCGCCGGTGCCGGGACATCGAAGGCGCGGACGTCCATGGAGATGGCGGCCGGCGGGACCCGGGTCACCATCCGCGGGGAGGGCGGCTACGACTTCCGCCGCAGCATGGGCCGCCTCCGCGTCGTCCTGCCCAACGACCCCGCCGGCACGGACGAGCACCGGCCGATCACCGAGCTGCTCGCGCCCGGCGCGCTCTATATGAAGAACCGTGGTGCCGGAGTCCCCGCCGACAAGTGGGTACGGGTCGACACCACCACGCTGCGGGACGGCAATCTGGTCACGGGCGGCGCGACCGACCCTGCCGCCGCTGCCGAACTGCTGCGCGGGGCACGGACGGTGACGTACGTCGGCCAGGAGGACCTCGCCGGAGTCAAGGTCACCCACTACCGCGGCACCACACACATCGCACGCGCCGCCACAGCGGCGTCGCCGCACGCGAAAGGCGCGTTGGCCGCGGCGGCGAAAGGGTTCGCCGAGGACGCCGTGCCGTTCGACGCGTATCTCGACGACGCGGGACGGCTGCGGAAGGTGCGCCACCAGTTCAGCTTCGTGAATCAGGGCCGCAAGGTCGCCGTCGCCTCGACGACGCTGCTGTACGCGTTCGGCGCGCCCGTCGTCGTACAGCTGCCGGCCCACCGGGACATCTATGCGGGGAAGGTGCGCCTCTAGGCAGACGGGCTGTCGGTAAATGGTCCGGACGTGCCATGCGTGGAGCGTGTCCCGCTCCCTACGCTAGGAAGTCGACACCGGCCGGAAGAGGTGAAAGCACGTGGCTCCGCCCAGTACGCCGACAGTCCAGGACCACGTGGCACTCGCCGAGATCGAACTGTGCGGTGAGTTGATGATCGCGGCGTCGGCCGCGGACGGGGAGCGGCTCAGCGCCGACCGTATCGACGAGGTGCTCAAGGTGAGCATGGCGGGCAAGGTGACGGTGACGGTGCCCGACAGCGACTGAGTACAGGGGCGCGGCGCCGCGCCCCTGGTCACGTCCGCATCATGCGGGCGATCGCCTTCGTCGCCTCCTCCACCTTCGCGTCGATCTCGTCACCGCCCTTGAGCGCCGCGTCCGCGACGCAGTGGCGCAGATGCTCCTCGAGCAGCTGCAGTGCGAAGGACTGCAGGGCCTTCGTGGACGCCGAGACCTGGGTGAGTATGTCGATGCAGTACGTGTCCTCGTCGACCATGCGCTGCAGGCCGCGGATCTGGCCCTCGATCCGGCGCAGCCGCTTGAGGTGCTCGTCCTTCTGCTTGTGGTAGCCGTGCACGCCGCGGTCATGGTCCGTGACGGGAAGGCCGCCGGCCGGTTCCGTGGCCGCGCTCGTGGCCGCGGTCATGGCCGCATCCGTGGTCGTCATCGCGTCCTCCCTAGTCCTGTCCAGCTCTGTCCGCTATACCCCTCGTGGGTATATGGTACCGATCCCTGGCGATTGCGGCAGGGGCCCGTGCTGATCAATGTCCCCGATGGGCGACACTGAGGAGAAGCCGGTTAGCCGTGGCCGGATGATGCGCCTAGCATCAGCCTGACCTAAACCCAGCACCCCGAGGACCCCACGTGCGATTTCGTCTGACCCCCAGGGAGACGAGCTTCTACGACATGTTCGCCGCGTCCGCGGACAACATCGTCACGGGCTCGAAGCTCCTTATGGAACTGCTCGGAGCGGATGGTCCCGCCCGAGCCGAGATCGCGGAACGGATGCGGGCAGCGGAGCACGCCGGGGACGACGCTACCCACGCGATCTTCCATCAGCTGAACTCCTCGTTCATCACGCCCTTCGACCGCGAGGACATTTACTCCCTCGCGTCGTCGCTCGACGACATCATGGACTTCATGGAGGAGGCCGTCGACCTGGTCGTCCTCTACAACATCGAGGAGCTGCCGAAGGGCGTCGAGCAGCAGATCGAGGTGCTGGCGCGGGCCGCCGAGCTGACCGCAGAGGCGATGCCGCATCTGCGGACGATGGACAACCTCACCGAGTACTGGATCGAGGTCAACCGGCTCGAGAACCAGGCGGACCAGATCCACCGCAAGCTGCTGGCCCACCTCTTCAACGGGAAGTACGACGCCATCGAGGTGCTCAAGCTCAAGCAGATCGTGGACGTACTGGAAGAGGCGGCCGACGCCTTCGAGCATGTGGCCAACACGGTGGAGACCATCGCGGTCAAGGAGTCCTGAGGCTTCGTGGACACGTTTGCGCTGGTCGTGACCATCGGGGTCGCGCTCTTCTTCACGTATACGAACGGCTTCCACGACTCCGCCAACGCCATCGCGACATCCGTGTCCACACGGGCGCTGACGCCGCGGGCCGCGCTGGCGATGGCCGCGGTGATGAACCTCGTCGGTGCGTTCCTCGGCAGCGGTGTCGCCAAGACCGTGAGCGAGGGCCTGATCGAGACGCCCAAGGGCGACCGGGGGATGGGCATCCTCTTCGCGGCGCTCGTCGGCGCGATCGTCTGGAACCTGATCACCTGGTACTTCGGCCTGCCGTCCTCGTCCTCGCACGCGCTGTTCGGCGGGATGGTGGGCGCGGCGCTGGCGGGCGGGACCGAGGTCATCTGGGGCGGCGTCGTCGACAAGGTCATCATCCCGATGTTCGTCTCGCCGCTGGTCGGGCTGGGCGTCGGCTATCTGGTGATGGCCGTGATCATGTGGATTTTCCGCAGGTCGAACCCGTCGAAGGCGAAGCGTGGTTTCCGCATCGCGCAGACGGTGTCGGCGGCGGGCATGGCGCTCGGTCATGGTCTGCAGGACGCGCAGAAGACCATGGGCGTCGTGGTGATGGCCCTGGTCATCGCGGACGTCGAGGACTTCGGGGACCCGATCCCGGTGTGGGTGAAGATCGTGTGCGCCGTGATGCTGTCGCTGGGGACGTACGCGGGTGGCTGGCGCATCATGCGGACGCTCGGGCGCAAGATCATCGAGCTGGATCCGCCGCAGGGGTTCGCGGCGGAGACGACGGGGGCGTCGATCATGTTCGGGTCGGCGTTTCTGTTCCACGCGCCGATCTCGACGACGCATGTGATCACGTCGGCGATCATGGGGGTCGGCGCGACGAAGCGGGTGAACGCGGTGCGGTGGGGGGTCGCGAAGAACATCGTGATGGGGTGGTTCATCACGATGCCGGCGGCGGCGGTGATGGCGGCGTTCAGCTTCTGGATCGTGAACCTGGCGTTCGGCTGACGCGGCGCTTTGTGTTTGGGGGACTGTGCCCCACCCCGCCCCTTCCCGCACTGGGGGCTCCGCCCCCAGCCCCCCGTTTTCGGGGGCTCCGCCCCCGCGCCCCCGCGTCTCGGCCCCTACGCCCTGGCGGGCGTGGGGGACGGCAAGGCTGGAATCGGGGCACTGCCCCGGCCCTCTCCCTCTACGCCCTGGTGGGCGTGGGGGGATTGGTGTTCTCGGGCCCCGGCCCACCCGACGGCGTCGGCGCAGACGCTCAGCCCGCCCGTCCGGCGTTTGAGGTGCCGGCGCGCTTCCGGCCTGTCCGGTGTTTGAGGACGGGCATGCGGGCCGCCCGTGCGGTGCGGTGTATACCCAGCCGGTCCGGCGGTTGAGGACGGACACCCGGGCGCGGCCCGCGGTGTCGGCGCGCAGGGATGGGCGGAGTCGCGCGTGAGAAATGGGCCCGCCCCCGGCTCCTTGTGGGAGAGGGGGCGGGCCCTGTGCCTTGCGGTGGCACCGCCATGCAGCACCGCGAGGCAGATCGGGAGGCCGGTGCCGGTCTAGCCGAAGCGGCCCGAGATGTAGTCCTCTGTGGCCTGGACCGAGGGGTTGGAGAAGATGCGCTCGGTCTCGTCGATCTCGATCAGCCGGCCGGGCTGGCCGACGGCCGAGAGGTTGAAGAACGCCGTGCGGTCGGAGACGCGAGCCGCCTGCTGCATGTTGTGCGTCACGATGACGATCGTGAAGCGCTCCTTCAGCTCACCGATGAGGTCCTCGATCGCGAGGGTCGAGATCGGGTCGAGCGCGGAGCACGGCTCGTCCATCAGCAGGACGTCAGGCTCGACCGCGATCGCGCGGGCGATGCACAGACGCTGCTGCTGACCGCCGGACAGACCCGAGCCGGGCTTGTTGAGGCGGTCCTTGACCTCGTTCCAGAGGTTCGCGCCCTTGAGGGACTTCTCGACGATGTCCTCGAGCTGGCGCTTCTTGTACGAGCCGTTCAGGCGCAGGCCCGCCGCGACATTATCGAAGATCGACATGGTCGGGAACGGGTTCGGGCGCTGGAACACCATGCCGACCGTGCGGCGCACCGCCACCGGGTCGACGCCGGAGCCGTACAGGTTCTCGTCGTCCAGGAGCACCTTGCCCTCGACGCGGCCACCGGGGGTGACCTCGTGCATCCGGTTCAGGGTGCGCAGGAACGTGGACTTGCCGCAGCCGGAGGGGCCGATGAAGGCGGTCACGGAGCGGGGCTCCACGGTCATCGAGATGTCCTCGATCGCCTTGTGGGAGCCGTAGTAGGCAGTCAGGCCGCTGACGTCGATTCGCTTGGCCATTGAAATCACTTCCAGAATGACCGCGGTCAGCGGCCGGTCTTCGGGGCCTTCCAGCGGGCGATGCCGCGGGCCACCAGGTTGAGGAGCATGACGAAGGCGATCAGTACGAGAGCTGCTGCCCAGGCACGGGCGACGGCGGCGTCGGTGCCGACGGCGTACTGCTCGTAGACGTACAGCGGCAGCGAGGCCTGAGCGCCTTCGAAGGGGTTCGGGTTGATCAGCTTCGTACCGAAGACGAGCAGCAGGACGGGAGCCGTCTCGCCGGTGATACGGGCCACCGCGAGCATGACGCCTGTGGTGATGCCGCCGATCGCGGTCGGGAGGACCACCTTGAGGATCGTCCGCCACTTGGGGACGCCCAGCGCGAGCGAGGCTTCACGCAGCTCGTTGGGGACGAGCTTGAGCATTTCCTCGGTGGAGCGGACGACGACCGGCATCATCAGGATGGCGAGCGCCATCGCGCCGGCGAATCCGGAGGGCCCGAAGCCCAGCATCAGATTCCAGGTGGCGAGGATGAACAGACCCGCGACGATCGACGGGATACCCGTCATGACGTCCACGAAGAAGGTGACGGCCCGCGCCAGCCGCCCGCGCCCGTACTCGACCAGGTAGATCGCGGTCAGCAGCCCGATGGGGGCGGCGATCACCGTGGCGATGAGGACCTGCTCGATGGTGCCGAGCAGCGCGTGGTAGACACCACCGCCGGTCTCGGCGTCGAGGACCGCGTTCATCGAGTGGGAGAGGAAGTACGGGTCGAGGACTTCCAGGCCCTTGCTGATCGTGACCCAGGCGAGGGAGAGCAGCGGGACGACGGCGAGGATGAAGGAGACCCAGATGACGCTGGTGGCCAGCCGGTCCTTGGCCTGACGGCTGCCTTCCACCTTGGTGGTGATCAGATAGCTGGCGACCACGAAGATCATGGCGGCCAGCAGACCCCACTGCACCTTGCTCTGCCAGCCGGCGGCGAGGCCGATGCCGATGCCCGCGGCGACGGAGCCGACGGCGACGGCCGGCTGGGCCCAGCGGGGGAGCCGGGCGTGGGCGAGGTGGTTGACGCGCACGGCCGTCGCCGGGCGCTGATCCTGGACGGCGTGGCTCATGCGTTGGCCCCCGAGTACTCCTTGCGGCGGGCGATGATCCACCGGGCCGCGCCGTTGACCAGCAGGGTGATGACGAAGAGCACCAGGCCGGAGGCGATCAGGGCATCCCGTCCGAACTCGTCGGCCTCGTTGAACTTCGAGGCGATGTTCTGGGCGAACGTGCCGCCGCCCGGGTCGAGCAGATGCCCGGAGAGCAGGAAGCTCGGGGAGAGCACAACGGCGACGGCCATGGTCTCGCCGAGAGCGCGGCCCAGGCCCAGCATGGAGGCGCTGATGATGCCGGAGCGGCCGAAGGGGAGCACCGACATGCGGATGACCTCCCAGCGCGTCGCGCCGAGCGCGAGCGCGGCCTCCTCGTGCATCTTCGGGACCTGGAGGAAGACCTCACGGGTGACGTTGGTGATGATCGGGAGGATCATGATCGCCAGCAGGATGCCGACGGTGAAGAGGTTGCGCGCGGGGCCGTCGTTCGCCTTGTCGAAGATGTACGTCCAGCCCAGGTACTCGTCGAGCCACTTGTTGAGGCCGTCCAGATACGGGACCAGGAAGATCGCGCCCCAGAGGCCGTAGATGATGCTCGGCACGGCGGCGAGCAGGTCGACGATGTACGCGAGCGGCGAGGCGAGCTTGCGCGGCGCGTAGTGCGAGATGAAGAGCGCGATGCCGACGGCGACGGGCACGGCGATGACCATGGCGATGACCGAGGAGACGATCGTGCCGAAGGCCAGGACGGCGATGCCGAAGACCGGCGGGTTACCGGCCGGGTTCCACTCGGAGGCGGTGAGGAAGTTCCCCTGGTCCTTCGAGATGGCGAGGGTCGCGCGGTAGGTGAGGAAGCCCGCGATCGCGGCCATGATCACCAGAAGGGTGATGCCGGATCCACGCGAGAGGCCCAGGAAGACACGGTCTCCCGGGCGGGTCTTGGTCTTGGTGGTCGATATGGCCGGCCCGGTCGGGGGCGGCACCTCGGTGTGCGTGGTGGTTGCCATTGATAGGTTCTCCGGTCTGCGGAGCCGTTACGGCTCCCGGCGGCGGTGCACCGGATACCGGGGCCGGTCCGCCCTTGGTGGACGGACCGGCCCCGGTCGGGGTCAGGACAGGGTGGGGACGACCTCGCGGACCTTGGCCGCGATCTCGGCCGGCAGCGGCGCGTAGCCCGCGTCCGACAGGACCTTCTGGCCCTCCTCGCTGGCGGTGAAGTTCAGGAACGCCTTCAGGGACGGCAGGGTCTCCGCCTTGTTGCCCTTGTCGCAGGCGATCTCGTACGTCACCAGGATGATCGGGTAGGCGCCGTCGGCCTTGGTCTTGTAGTCGAGGCCCAGGGCCAGGTCGTTGCCGGTGCCCTTGATCTTGGCCGCGGCGATCGCCTTGGAGGCGTTCTCCGTGGTGGCCTCGACCGGAGCGGCGGCACCGGTGCTCAGCTTGACCGTGTTGATCTTCTGGGCGGTGGCGTAGGACAGCTCGAAGTAGCCGATCGAGCCCTCGGCGGCCTTGACGCCGGCGGCCACACCGGAGGAGCCGTTGGCGGCCTGACCGCCGGGGGCCTGCCACGACTTCGACTTCGGGTCGTGCTTCCAGTCGGCCGCGGCGGCGTCGCTGAGGTACTTGTGCAGGTTCTGCGTGGTGCCGGACTCGTCCGAGCGGTGGAACGCCTGGATCGTGGTCGCGGGCAGCTTGACACCCGGGTTGAGCTTGGCGATCGCCGGGTCGTCCCACTTCTTGATCTTCGTGTCGAAGATCTTGGCAAGGGTCGGGCCGTCGAGGACGAGGTTGTCCACACCGCTCAGGTTGTAGCCGATGGCGATCGGGCCACCGACCATCGGCAGGTTGATGCCCTGGCCGCCCTTGCAGATCTTCTTGGACTCCTCGACCTCTTCGGGCTTCAGCGCCGAGTCGGAGCCGGCGAAGGCGACCTGGCCCTGGTTGAACTTGGTGATGCCGCCGCCGGAGCCGATGGCCTGGTAGTTGATCTCCACGCCGGAGCAAGCGGCCTGGAAGTTCTTCACCCAGAGGTCCATCGCGTTCTTCTGGGCGGTCGAGCCGGCCGCGAGGAGCTGGCCCTTGGCGTCGTCGCACTTCACGTTCGACGCGGCGTTCGTCTTCTCGCCGCCGCCGCCGGTGCCGCCGGTGTTGTTGTCCGAGCCACACGCCGTGAGGACCAGGGCGCCGGAGACCGCGAGGGCAGCAAGCGCGGTGGCGCGAAGCCCGTTGTTGCGCTGAAGCTTCACTTTTCGGGTGTTCCTTCCAGGAGCGCCGGGCTGGGACGTCGTCGTGACGTTGTACGGCGGCGCGCGTCGGGGTGGTGGTGGCGGCACTGTGCCGGTCACCGTGTAAGCCCGAAATTAGGCAGATCAGGTGAAGCCGCCGACGGAGGAGAGTGAACGGAAGGTGAACCCTGTTGGGCGGACAAGTTCTTCGGTGTTTCGCCAGTGACAGGGCGTGCTGGGGGTGCTGCTGCGGCGTCCCCCCGGGGGGTGCTCGTTCGCCAGTCCACTGAGCGCCAGTACGGCCTGATGGGAACGGCCGTGCGGCGTCTGCGCGGCGTCAGCGGGCCCCGAGCCTGCCGAGAATCCCGAGTTCCGAGATGAGGACGTCCAGGAGGTGCCGGTCGCGGGGCTGGGTGAGCCGTTCGCGGGCGTCGGCCGGGGGGAGCCAGACGATCCGGTCGACCTCGCGGCCCGGGGTGAAGTCGCCGGGGGCCTCCGCCTCGGCGGCCCAGTAGCGGACCTCCTTGGGGCGTCCGTTCGCGATGTAGTGGACGGTGGGGAGCCGCGGGCCCGGTGTCGCGTGGTGGCCGGTCTCCTCCAGGACCTCGCGGAGGGCGCCGGCGAGGGGGTCCTCGGAGCGCTTCAGCTTGCCCTTGGGGTGGGACCAGTCGTCGTAGCGGGGGCGGTGGACGAGGCAGATCTCTATGCCGTCGCCCCGGCCGGAACGCCAGAGGACGCAGCCGGCTGCGCGCACCGTGTCCGGCGTGCGTGGCGTGCTCATGGCGCGGCCACCGTCTGTCGCTGCCAGACCTGGTGGAACGTGAAGCGGGCGGCCTCGACCTCGTGGCGCTGGTCGGCGTGCAGGACGCCGAGGGCGTACGCCGTCGCGGGGGCGATACGGGGGGTACGGGCGGCGGACGCGGCAGCCGAGGCGGCCTCGGCGGCGTCCCGGTGCCGGTCGAGGGCGCGGGCGGCGACCGTCAGCAGCGGGTCCGCGACGGAGGCGGTGACCTCCTGTGCGTACCGGTGCAGCCGCAGCAGCAGCCGCACGTGGTGCCAGGGCGCGTCCTGCGCCTCTCCCGCGGCGGTCGTGGCCAGACCGTGGACGAGCGCGTCGGCGTTGTACGGGTGCGCGGCCCGGGCCAGCGGAAGTACGGCGACGGCGTCCAGCAGCCGCCGCTCGGCGGTCTCCGCGTGCGCGTCGAGCACGTCCGCGGGTGCGGCGGCGGCCGCCGCGAGCGGCACCTCGGACGCGAGCAGCGCGACGGCGTCGGCGACCGCGTGGAAGCGTGACGAGCCGAGCGCCTGCAGCGCCGCGGAATGCGCCCGCGTCCGCCCGAGCGTCAGCTGCCGGTCCAGCAGCGCCCCGGCCCGCGCGGCGCCGACGGTGAGCGCGCTCCGTGCCCCGACACCCGCGGCCGCGGATGTGCCGCTGCGCACGGCCTGCGCCGTGGCCCCGGCTCCGCGCGCGGGTGAGGCGCCCCGGCCCAGGGTCGCGGAGCCTGCGGCTCCGGCTCCGCGCGCCGGGGTGGTGCCGCCGACTCCGGCTGCTGCGCCGACCGCACCTGCTGCCGTCGCCTCGGCCGTCGCGCCTGCAGCCGTCGCCTCGGCCCGGGTGCCGCCATGCCCTGTGATGTACGCGGCGGGGCTCGGGGTCCCTGCGGGGCCGGCTCCGATCGTGCCTGCGGTCGTGCCCGCCGTTCCGTGGTCCGGGGCGCCGCCCCGGTCCTGCGTCTCCGTGCCTGCGGCCGCGGCCGGCGGAGTCGTACCGTCTCCCAGCGTCACGGAGCCGGGGGCTCCGGCTCCCGCGCCGAGGGTGCCGAGGGCGCCGATCGTCGTCCCGGCGGTCTGTGCTCCGGAGCCCGTGAGCCCGCTCGGCGGAACCGGTGGTTCCGCACCCGAGTCGCCGCCCGGTGTCGTGCGGGCCGCGGGCACGTCCGCGACGGTCAGGTCAGCCTCCGCGCGTGCCGCGGGGACCGGGCCCGCCCCCGAGAGGCGGGCCAGCGCGTCCAGCAGACGGGTGAGGCGCGCCGTGCAGGCGTGTTCCTGGGCGAGGACGCCGGAGAGCCAGGCGAGCTCGGTGCGCAGCTGGTCCGCCCAGGCGGCGTCCAGCAAAGGACGGTAGGTGTGGAGGGTGCCGCCGATGCGGCGGGCGGCGCGGCGCAGCGCACGGGCGGCTTCCTCCGCGCCCGCGGTGTCCGCACCGCTCTCGCCGTGCAGCCGCAGGCTGCGCAGGAAGTCCGCGGCCTGCGTGTGCAGATAACCGGCCAGGACCTGGTCGGCGCCGGCCCCCCGCGGCACCAGGGGAAGGTCAGGGCTGTGCACGCCGGCGCCTCCGCGCGTCGATGAGCGTTTCCTGTACGTGCCGCAGCGGCTGGCCGTCCCCATCCGTCGCATGCCGGGTCCATTCCCCGTCCGGCCCGAGGTGCCAGGACGACGTGGAGTCGGACATGCCGGTCTCCAGCAGCCGGTTGAGTGCCGCGCGGTGTGCCGGGTCGGCGACCCGGACGAGCGCCTCGATACGGCGGTCGAGGTTGCGGTGCATCATGTCGGCGCTGCCGAGCCACACTTCGGGCTCGCCGCCGTTGCCGAAGGCGAAGACCCGGGAGTGCTCCAGGAAGCGGCCGAGGATCGAGCGGACCTGGATGTTCTCGGAGAGTCCCGCGACGCCCGGGCGTATCGCGCAGATCCCGCGCACCCAGATGTCCACCGGCACACCGGCCTGCGAGGCCCGGTACAGGGAGTCGATGATCGCTTCGTCGACCATCGAGTTGACCTTGATGCGGACGTACGCGGGGCGGCCCGCCCGGTGGTGGGCGGCCTCCTTGTTGATCCTGGCGATCAGCCCGTCGCGCAGCGACTTGGGGGCGACCAGCAGCCGGCGGTACGTCTCGCGGCGCGAGTACCCGGAGAGCCGGTTGAAGAGGTCCGAGAGGTCCGCGCCGACCTGCGGGTCCGCGGTGAGCAGGCCGAGGTCCTCGTACAGCCGGGCGGTCTTCGGGTGGTAGTTGCCGGTGCCGACGTGCGAGTACCGGCGCAGGGTCTCGCCCTCCTGGCGGACCACCAGCGACAGCTTGCAGTGGGTCTTCAGGCCGACGAGCCCGTAGACGACGTGGCAGCCGGCCTCCTCCAGCTTCCGCGCCCACTTGATGTTGGCCTGCTCGTCGAAGCGGGCCTTGATCTCGACGAGGACGAGGACCTGCTTGCCGGCCTCGGCGGCGTCTATCAGCGCGTCGACGATCGGGGACTTGCCGGAGGTCCGGTACAGCGTCTGCTTGATCGCGAGGACGTCCGGGTCGCTCGCGGCCTGCTCCAGGAAGGCCTGGACGGACGTCGAGAACGAGTCGTACGGGTGGTGCAGCAGCACGTCGCGCTCGCGCAGCGCCGCGAAGATGTCGGGCGCGGACGCCGACTCGACCTCGGCGAGGTCGCGGTGGGTGCCGGCGACGAACTTCGGGTACTTCAGCTCCGGCCGGTCCTGCGAGACGATCCCGAACAGGCCGGTCAGGTCGAGCGGCCCGGGCAGCGGATAGACCTCGGACTCGGAGATCTTCAGCTCGCGCACCAGCAGGTCCAGCACGTACGGGTCGATGGACTCCTCGACCTCGAGGCGGACCGGCGGACCGAAGCGGCGACGCAGCAGTTCCTTCTCCAGTGCCTGGAGCAGGTTCTCGGCGTCGTCCTCCTCGACCTCCAGGTCCTCGTTCCTGGTCACCCGGAACATGTGGTGCGCCAGCACCTCCATGCCGGGGAAGAGCTCCTCGAGGTGTGCCGCGATGACGTCCTCGAGCGGGACGTACCGCTGCGGCGACGCCTCCAGGAAGCGGGACAGCAGCGGCGGCACCTTGACCCGGGCGAAGTGGCGGTGGCCGCTGACCGGGTTGCGTACGACGACGGCGAGGTTGAGCGAGAGCCCCGAGATGTACGGGAACGGGTGCGCCGGGTCCACGGCCAGCGGCGTCAGGACCGGGAAGATCTGCTGCCGGAACAGGGTGAAGAGGCGGGCCTGCTCCTTGTCCGTGAGCTCGGGCCAGCGGATGAGGTGGATGCCCTCGTCGGCCAGGGCCGGGGCGACGTCCTGCTGGTAGCAGGCGGCGTGCCGGGCCATGAGCTCGCGCGAGCGGGTCCAGATGAGCTCCAGGACCTCGCGCGGCTGCAGTCCGGACGCCGAGCGCGTGGCCACACCGGTGGCGATGCGGCGCTTCAGGCCTGCCACCCGGACCATGAAGAACTCGTCCAGGTTGGAGGCGAAGATCGCGAGGAAGTTGGCCCGCTCCAGGAGCGGAGTCATCGGATCCTCGGCGAGCTCCAGGACCCGCTCGTTGAATGCGAGCCAGCTGCGCTCGCGGTCCAGGAAGCGGCCCTGGGGAAGCTCGGCACCCTCGGTCTCGTCCTCGTACGTATCGAGGTCGGAATCGATGTCGGGCTCGAGATCGGACACCGCGGCGGAGACCGTGTGGGGGCGGTGCGCGGCGATGGAGCCGACGGACGGCTGGACGTGCTGGACCGGGACCTCGGCGGGCTGCTTGCTCATGACCCCATTCTTCCGCGCGAAGGGGTTGCCGGGCGCGTCGGAGCGGGCAGTCGTCGGGGACGGTCGCCCATTTTGGGGGGCTGGCACGGCGGGCGGCTGCATTCACCGAGGGTCGCAAGGGTCCCTGAATGGCTGGTAACGAGAACATGACGCCTGGGCAAGCAGGGCGCCGCGCGCGGATTCCCGGGGGCGGCGCCCCCGCGGCCCCGCGCGCCCCGGACGGACCCGGAATGCTGCCCCGGCTCAGCCGTGGCGCCGGCGCAGCACCCGGAACGCGACGACCGTGACCAGCGCGGCGAGTGCCAGGACGACACCCGTCTCGACGAACTGGACCGGCCAGAAGTGCGAGGCCGGGTGGTACGCCGCGAAGTCCGTGACCCCGCCCCGTTCGGCCATGCACTGCGCGGGGCCCTGGCCGGGCGGGAGGGGGTAGCAGTCCTCCCAGTGCAGCCGCTCGCCGGAGGCGGTCAGCATGCCCGAGTCCAGCGGCCAGTTGGTGCCGTTCTCCGCAGGATCGGGGCCGGTCGTCATGACCGTGGGCCACAGGTGCGCACGCAACTGGCCGACGGCGAGCAGCACCGAGCCGGTCGCGAGTCCGGCGACGCTCATCGCGACCACCGTGCGGCGCACCAGCAGCCCGGCGAGTGCCCCGACCGCCACGGCCAGCAGCCCGTACGCCACGCCGGTGGGGCCGAGGGACATGTACACCGGGTGGTGCCAGAGCTCCAGGTACTGGCTCTGCCGCACGGGTGCCAGACCCCAGCGGTACGCGCCCACCAGCACGAGCGCACAGGCCGTGACGACTGCAGCCGGGACCGCCAGCTTCGCCGCGAGCCAGCGGGCGGGTGACACCGACTGGGTCCACAGCAGCCGGTGGGTGCCCGACTCCAGGTCGCGGGCGACGAGCGGCCCTGCCACGAAGGCCGCGACGAGCAGCGGCAGGATCATGATCGCCGTGGTGGTCCTGTCGAGGGCCCACAGCAGCCGGTCGTGCCACTCCGTCGGCCTGAGCACCGTCTCGTACTCGGTGACGTACCAGGTCCGCGTCACGGCGACGGCTGCGGCCAATGCGGCCGTCAGCGCGATCGCAGTCCACAGCACGCCTCGGTGCCGGCGTACGACGACCCAGGACATTCCCCTCGGCGTCAGGGCGCTCATGCCACGACCTCCTCGGCGGACGGGGTCGGCGACGGGGTCAGCAGGGTGGGTGCGTCGGGGGAGCGCAGATGGGCCAGCACGACTTCCTCCAGGGAGGGTTCCATGGTCTGCCAGTCGGCGGAGAGGGGACCTTCGGGGCGTACCAGCGCGGTCAGTTGGCGTCCCGTCGTGCGCGATTCGACGACGGTGTGCGGGTCGAGGCCGGCGGTGGCCGGTCCGGTCACCAGGGTGTGCGCGGCGACGAGTTCGTCGATGGCGCCGCCGAGGCGGATGCGCCCGCCGTCGACGAGCAGCAGATGGTCGCAGCTGCCCTCCAGCTCGGTGAGGATGTGCGAGGACATGACGACCGTCGTGCCGCGCTCGGCGGCGTCGGCGAGCAGGGTGCCCATGAGCTGATGGCGCGCGAGCGGGTCGAGGTCGGCCATCGGCTCGTCGAGCAGCAGCAGTTCGGCCTGCTTGCCGAGCGCGAGGGCGAGGGCGACGCGGGTGCGCTCTCCGCCGGAGAGCGTGCGGACACGTGCGGCAGGATCCAGCTTTCCGGCGCTGACGACCTGCTCGGCGACGGCGCCGTCCCAGCGGTCCGGGTTGAGCTCGCGCCCCATGCGCAGGGTCTCCGCGACCGTGAGCCCGGCCAGGAGCGGCTTGTCCTGGCCGACGTATGCCAGAAGTCCGCGGGCGGCCGCGGGGTCGGTGCCGAGGACACGGACGGTGCCCTCGGTGGGGCGCAGCAGGCCGGCGGCGAGCGCCAGCAGAGTCGACTTTCCTGCCCCGTTGTGGCCGACGAGGGCGCAGATCCGGCCGGTGGGCAGCCGGAAGGAGCAGTCCCGAAGGGCCCAGGTGTGGCGGAGTCTCCCGCCGAATCTTCTGCCGAGGCCGGTGGCCTCGAATGCCGTGTCGGTCATGCGTCGTCCCCCTGGTGGTGTTTCGTGAAGTGCTCGTCGAGCACGGCGGTGAAGAGCGCGGCCACGTCGTCCCGCTCCAGGCCCGCGGCACGGGCCCGGACCGCCCAGTCGGCGAGCTCGCCGCGCAGGGGGGAGTCGGCGGGGGTGGCGCCCAGTGACTTCCGTACGAAGGTGCCGAGGCCGCGCCGGGCCTCGACGAGGCCTTCGCGTTCCAGCTCGCGGTAGGCCTTCAGCACGGTGTTCGGGTTGATGGCCGTGGCTTCGACCACCTCGCGGGCGGTGGGCAGCCGGTCGCCCGGCTCCAGCAGCCCCAGCCGCAGGGCCTGTTTCGTCTGCTGCACGATCTGCACATAGGTGGCGATGCCACTGCGCCGGTCGATCCGGTACTCGATCATGCACCACCCTTTCACTAATGAAGTAGTGAAATGGTGGTGGAAGAAAGGGGGCGGTGTCAACCGCCCCCGGTCTTCGGCCTCGTACGAATGCCTCGTACGGATGCCTCGTACGGGATCCGCTCACGTCTCCGTGCGGTACATCAGGTCCACCTCGTGGGTCGCGAAACCGAGCTGCTCGTACACCCGCAGGGCCGCCGTGTTGTCCGCGTCGACGTACAGCATGACCGTGGGGAGGCCCTGGGCGGCGAGATGGCGGAGGCCGACGGCGGTGAGGGCCTTGCCGAGGCCGACGCCCTGGGCGTCGGGGCCGATGCCGATCACGTACACCTCGCCGAGCTGCTCCTCCGCGTGGACCTTCGTCCAGTGGAAGCCGATGATCTCGCCCTCGCGCACGGCGAGGAAGAAGCCCTTGGGGTCGAACCAGGGCTCTTCCTTGCGGTCGTCGAGGTCCCGCTGGGTGATCGAGCCCTGCTCGGGGTGGTGGGCGAAGGCGGCCGCGTTGACCGTGAGCCAGGCCGCGTCGTCCTGGCCGGGGACGAACGTACGGATCGTCACGCCCTCGGGGAGGACCGGCTCCGGGATGGCGAGGGGGCTCAACGGGCGGCGCAGCTGGCGCAGTTCGCGGAAGAGAGTGAGGCCGAGGACCTGGGCGAGATGGCGGGCCGCGGACTTGCCGCCGTGCGCCCAGACGCGAAGGCGCTTGCCGGAGGCGGCCAGCAGGGCGTTGCCGAGGGCGCGGCCGTGGCCTCGGCCCCGGTGTCCTGGGTGGACGACGAGCTCGGCCGCCGGGGCCTCCACCGGATCGGTGTCCTCCAGTTGGGCGTAGCCGCGGAGATCGCCGGCGACGGTGAGCAGGAAGTGCCGCACGCCCTCGCGCCGGCCGTGGCGCAGCTGGAGCCGCCCGTGCTCGGAGACGGCCTGCATCCCGTCGGCGCGGGCGGCGACGGAGAGCAGGCGGAGGACGTCATCGGCCTGCTCGGGGGAGAGTTCGTCGAGCGTCTGGATCTGCCGGCCGGGCTCGAGGACGGGGGCTGCGTCAGTCATACGTCGAGGGTACGGCGCCGCGGCGCACCCGATCGGAAACCAGCTCGTTACCCGTTACCCCCTGTCGCGCTACGCGCGTTGACTCTAGGCTGCCCGGCTGAGGACGACTCTCGTCTCACGAACCGACGCTGAACTGACAAGGGGACAGATGTCAGCGACATCGCACCAGAAGCGCCGCCGCATACTCGCCGCTTTTGCCGGACTGACCACCGTCGGCGCACTGGTCGCCGCGATGCCCGCCGGAGCCCATGACCGCGGCACCGGACAGGGATACGGGCATGGACCCGGCTACGGCCGCACCGTGGACGTCCAGCTGCTGTCCTTCAACGACCTGCACGGCAACCTCCAGCCGCCCGCCGGCTCGGCCGGGCGCGTCACCCACACCAACGAGGACGGCACCACCAAGACCATCGACGCGGGCGGTGTCGAGTACCTCGCCACGCATCTGCGTCAGGCCCGCGAGGGCAACAAGTACTCGATCACCGCAGCGGCCGGCGACATGATCGGCGCCTCGCCGCTGCTGTCCGGGCTCTTCCACGACGAGCCGACGATCGAGGCGCTGAACAAGCTGGAGCTCGACGTCACCTCGGTCGGCAACCACGAGTTCGACGAGGGCGCCAAGGAGCTCGCCCGGATCCAGAACGGCGGCTGCCACCCGGTCGACGGCTGCTACGGGAAGACGGCGACGGGGGAGCCCGAGGAGTTCCAGGGGGCGGACTTCCCGTACCTCGCCGCCAATGTGACGAACGAGAAGACCGGCAAGCCGCTGCTCGACCCGTACTTCATCTGGAAGAAGAACGGGGTGAAGATCGGCTTCATCGGCGTCACCCTGGAGGGCACGCCGAACATCGTCTCCGCCGAGGGCGTCAAGGGCCTCAAGTTCGGCGACGAGGTCGAGACGATCAACAAGTACACCAAGATCCTGGAGCGCAAGGGCGTCAAGTCGATCGTCGCCCTGATCCACGAGGGTGGCGCGCCTGCCTCGTCCTCGTACAACTACAACTGCGACAGCCCCGGCCCCGGCGACGGCATCTCGGGTCCGATCGTCGACATCGCCAAGAACGTCAGCCCGCAGGTCGATGCCCTGGTCACGGGCCACACCCACCAGGCGTACGCGTGCACGATCATGGACCCGTCGGGCAAGCCGCGCACGGTCACGTCGGCGGCCTCCTTCGGCAAGCTGTACACGGACACGACGCTCACGTACGACCGCTGGACGCGCGACATCGTCCGTACGTCGGTGGCCTCCGCCAACCACGTCGTCACCCGTGACGTGCCGAAGGCCGCCGACATGACGAGCCTCATCGACCGCTGGAACGTGCTCGCCGCGCCGATCGCGAACCGGCCCGTCGGCCACATCTCCGCCGACATCGAGAACCCCTTCGACGCGGCCGAGCGGCCGATGGGCAATCTGATCGCGGACGCGCAGCTGGAGGGCCTCGCCCCGGCCGACAAGGGCGGCGCCCAGATCGCCTTCATGAACCCGGGCGGTATCCGCGCCGGCCTCGTCCACAAGGCCTCCGGCAGTGAGGGCGACGGCGTCGTGACGTACGGCGAGGCCTTCACCGTGCAGCCGTTCACGAACATGATGACGGCGGTCGACCTGACCGGCGCCCAGATCATCACCGCCCTGCAGCAGCAGGTCAGCGGCGCGAACCAGGCCGCGCCGAAGATCCTCCAGGTGTCGAAGGGCTTCACGTACACGCTGGACATGACGAAGACCGGCGCCGACCGGATCGTCGTCGGCTCCGTGAAGCTGAACGGCGAGGCGATCGACCCGGCGAAGACCTACCGGGTCGCGATGAACGAGTTCCTGGCGGGCGGCGGCGACGGCTTCGCGGTCCTGAAGGAGCACAAGAACAAGCTGGTGGGCGCGTCCGACCTGGACGTCCTCACCGCCTACTTCGCCGCCCACTCGAGCCCGGCCGCCCCGCTGGCGCCGCCGGCGACGGGCCGGATCACGGTCGTCAAGTAAGGCGCAGTAGGGAAAGCGAGTCCGCGGTAAGCGGATGAGGGGCGGCGGGCCGTTGGTCCGCCGCCCCTCGGATGTTCGTACGTGTTCGCGCGGAACTCGTTCTGTGTCATGGGCATGTCTGCCATCATCCGGGTGCCGACCGCGACCCCCCACATCGCGGAGGCCGACGAAGGAGACAGCGAACATGTCACTGACCAGACGTGGTTTCCTCACGGGCGCGGCTCTTGCGTCCGCCACCGCCCTCATCGGGGCAGCACCTGCCGGTGCTGCCCCGCAGCGCGTCCTCGGCACCCAGGACTGGATGAGCGGCATCGACGGCGGCAGAGCGCTGCGGACCCTCACCATCCCTGGCACCCATGACTCCGGCGCCCGCTTCGGCGGACTCTGGGCCCAGTGCCAGAACACCACCATCGCGCAGCAGCTCGACTCCGGAATCCGCTTCCTCGACGTACGCTGCCGGGTCACCGGCGGCTCGTTCGCCATCCACCACGGCGCCGCCTACCAGAACATGATGTTCGGCGATGTGCTGATCGCCTGCCGCGACTTCTTGAACGCCCATCCCTCCGAGACCGTCCTCATGCGCGTCAAGCAGGAGTACTCGGAGGACAGCGACGCCACCTTCCGCGCCGTCTTCGACGACTACCTCGACCACCGGGGCTGGCGCCCGCTGTTCCACATCGGCGACGCCCTCCCCTCCCTGGGCCAGGCGCGCGGCAAGGTCGTGCTCATCGCCGACAACGGCGGGCTGCCCGGCGTCAAATGGTGGGACGGCGGCGTCTTCGACATCCAGGACGACTGGAACGCCGCGCCGAGCGCCAAGTACCCCAAGGTCGAGGCCCACTTCCGCAAGGCCGTCGAGCAGCCGGGCAAGCTCTTCATCAACTTCGTGAGCACGTCTGCGTATCTGCCGCCGCGCTGGAACTCCGACAACCTCAACCCGCGCGTCCACGGCTTCCTGGACGGCACGGCGAGCGGCTGGAAGGGCCTCGGCATCGTGCCGATGGACTTCCCCAACACCCGCTCAGGCCTGGTCGACTCGCTCATCCGCCACAACTGACGGCGGCGGAGGCGTCGGCGCCCCGGGAAGGCTGATCACCGCGACGGTCCCGCCGCCCTCCGCCGGCCGCAGCTCCACCTCGCCGCCCGCCTGCTGCACTGTCCTGGCCACGATCGACAGACCCAGGCCCGAGCCGGGCAGCGCGCGGGCGGACGGGGAGCGCCAGAACCGCTCGAAGACATGCGGGAGTTCCTCGGGCGGCACGCCGGGGCCGTGATCGCGTACGGTCAGCACGCCCCGGTCCAGCACCACCTCGACCGTCCCACCCCGCGGCGAGAACTTCACCGCGTTGTCCAGCACGTTCACCAGTGCGCGCTCGAGCCCCGCCGGCTCGGCCCGTACGTACCAGGGCCGCAGCTCGGCGGTGATCGTGAGCTCGGGACCGCGCAGCCGGGCCCGCTCCAGGGCCGTCCGCGTGATGTCGTGCAGCGCGACGACCTGGACGGGACCGGGCGTCGCGCTGTCCGGCCTGGACAGCTCCTGCAGATCGCCGATCAGCGCGGCGAGCTCGGTCATCTGCGCCTTCACGGACGCCAGCAGCGCGGCCCGGTCGTCGGGCGGGATCGCCCGGCCCGTCTGCTCGCTGCGGGCGAGCAGTTCGATGTTCGTACGGAGCGACGTCAGCGGGGTCCGCAGCTCGTGACCGGCGTCGGCGATCAGCTGCGCCTGCCGGTCACGGGAGGACGCGAGCGCGGCGGTCATCTGGTTGAAGGAGCGCGACAGCCGGGCGATCTCGTCGTCGCCCGAGACGGGGATGCGTACGGTCAGATCCTCGGTGCGGGCCACGTGCTCGACCGCGTCGGTGAGCCGGTCGACGGGCTTGAGACCGGTACGGGCGACCCACAGGCCGGCGGCACCGGCGGCGACGACACCGACGCCCGCGAGGGCGGTCAGCAGCAGGGCGAGGCGGTTCAGAGCCGTGTCGATCTCATGCAGCGGGCGGGCCACCATCACGGTGACGATCTCCCCCGGCCTGCCCCGCAGATCCATTCGCACGGTGTGCACCCTGACGTCGGCGCCGGCGTCGGTGGTGCTGCTGTGGACCGAGGAGAACTCCGAGCCCCGCGCGACGGCGAGATCTTCGGACAGCACCTTGACCGGCTGGGAGTCCGGCGCGACACAACGGGTGCCGTCGAGGCCGACGACCTGGACGTAGGCGAAGGCCGTGCGGGACCGGGCCGCCTCGCTGTCCGGCGTCCGGCATGCGGTGACGGCCTCGAGCACGGTGCTGAGGGGGGCGCCCGTGTTCCGCAGCGACGTGTCCAGCTCATTGTGGAGCTGGGCACGGGCGAGCAGCCAGCAGGCGACGGCGACCGCCGCCACGGCGGCGGCCACCGCGGTCGCCGTGAGCAGCGCGAGCCTGGAGCGCAGCGGAAGCGCCTGGAATCTGCGGATCACTCGGGCGATCCCTCCCGCAGCGCGTAGCCCACCCCGCGCACCGTGTGCACGAGGCGCGGCTCGCCCGCCGCTTCCGTCTTGCGGCGCAGATACATGACGTACACGTCCAGGGAATTGGAGCTCGGCTCGAAGTCGAAGCCCCAGACGGCCTTCAGGATCTGCTCCCGGGTCAGCACCTGCCGCGGATGCGCCAGGAACAGTTCGAGCAGGGTGAACTCGGTACGGGTCAGCTCCACGCGTCGCGTGCCCCGGGTGACCTCGCGCGTCGCCAGGTCCATGCGCAGATCGGCGAAGGAGAGCACGTCGCCCCGCTCCTCCCGGCCCGCGCCGTTCGCCGTCGTCGCGTACGAGCTGCGGCGCAGCAGCGCCCGGATCCGGGCGAACAGCTCGTCCAGCTCGAACGGCTTCACCAGATAGTCGTCCGCTCCGGCGTCGAGGCCGGTGACACGGTCGCCGACGGTGTCGCGGGCGGTGAGCATCAGGATCGGCAGCGTCGAACCGGAGGAGCGGATGCGGCGGGCCGCGGTGAGCCCGTCCATGCGCGGCATCTGGATGTCGAGGACGACGAGGTCGGGCGCGTACGACTCCAGTTTGGCGAGGGCGTCCACGCCGTCGACCGCGACCTCGGTCGCGTAG
This sequence comes from Streptomyces sp. NPDC001514, assembly GCF_053597075.1. Lineage (NCBI taxonomy): Bacteria > Bacillati > Actinomycetota > Actinomycetes > Kitasatosporales > Streptomycetaceae > Streptomyces > Streptomyces sp. NPDC001514. The sequence continues at coordinate 367,858 of NZ_JBSFHO010000002.1, read as the reverse complement.
CCCTCGAACGCGAGGCTCCGCTGGAGTGCCTCGCGGACGGCGGGTTCGTCGTCGACGATGAGGATGCGCTCGCCTTCACCAGGGGTTGTCGTCATGGGGCCAGCCTCGCACGCACTCAGTCGTCGCCGCCCGAGCGCAGGCTGTCCAGGTCCGCCTTGACCGTGTTGACCGGGATGGCGAAGCCGAGGCCGACGCTGCCGGCCGTGGAGCCGCTCGCGGAGCTCGGCGAGTACATGGCCGAGTTGATGCCGATGATCTCGCCGTTCATGTTGATCAGGGCGCCGCCGGAGTTGCCGGGGTTGAGCGATGCGTCGGTCTGGATGGCCTTGTACGTCGTCTTGGAGTCGCCGGTGTCCCCGTTGAACTGCTGCCCGCCGAACTCGAAGGGCCAGCCCTGGCGCGGGTCCTGCTGCGACTGGCGGTCCTGGCCCTCGTCCTTGGCGACCGTCACATCGCGGTCGAGCGCGGAGACGATTCCGCTGGTCACCGTGCCGGTGAGGCCTTCGGGGGAGCCGATCGCGACGACCTCGTCGCCGACCTTCAGGCTGTCCGAGTCGCCGAGGGCGGCGGCCTTCAGGCCCTTCGCGCCCCGCAGTTTGATCAGGGCGAGGTCCTTGTCGGGGTCGGTGCCGACGACGTCAGCGGTGTACGACGTGCCGTCGCTGAGCCTGACCTTGACCGTGTCCGCGCCCGCGATCACATGGTTGTTGGTGACGATCTCGCCGCCCGCGGTGATGATCACGCCGGAGCCGGTGGACTCGCCGGCGCCGGTGGACGCCTTGATCTCCACGATGCTGGGGGACACGGCCTGGGCGACACCGGCGACGGTGCCCTTGCTGCTCTGCGAGACCGTGGTCCCGCTGACACCGGTGACCGTGCCGGTGCCGTTCTCCCCGGCGAACCGCTCCACCAGCGTGGCGGCCCCGCCGCCGACGGCCGCGGCGACGATCGCGACGGCCGCGATCAGTCCGACGGACCGCTTGGCCCGGCGCCGCGTCGGCCGCGCGGCGGGAGCGTACGCGGGCGGCGGCGGGTAGACGCCGCTCCCGTCCCCGCCGGTGGTCCCTTCCCCGAACCCCGCGTACGGGTACTGCTGCTGCGGGTGCGTGCCGTCGTCGTCGCCGTTGCTGCGGTAGTAGTCCGTCATGGTCACCGACTCTCGGGCGCGTACATGAGAACGCCCTGAGGACGACCTGAGAAGCCCGACAGAACCGCGTATGCCCGATATAAGGACCGGGACCCGGGGGTCCCCGACTCACCCCTTCCCGAAACCCTGACGGGACCGGGGGCTGCGCCCCCGAACCCCCGCCGTGCGACGGCTTCGCGCCGCGAGACACCACCCTGCTGTTGTGGGCAGTCGTTCCGCAGGGCGAGTGAAGCGCATGGGGGTACCCCCATGTCCGAAGGGCCATGGGGGAGGGTGGGCACAACCCACGGTGCCGGGGGTGCTGTCGCGGTGGGCGTTCACCATGGGCCGGGGCCCCACGGTGCCGGGTGCCGTTGTTCTGGGCGGAGCCGGACGGCCCCCGGGGCACGCGGCCGGTGCCCGGGCTCCGTCAGCCGCAGCCGCAGGAGCGGCGGACGATCAGGGCCGAGGGGAACTGCTTCACGCGCTCGCGCCGCGACCCGACCACCCGCAGGCCGTCGTCCAGCACCAGGTCCACCGCCGCGCGCGCCATCGCCGGGCGGTCGGAGGCAATCGTTGTCAACGGAGGATCGGTCAGCGCCGCCTCCTTGACGTCGTCGAAGCCCGCCACCGCCAGCTCGCCCGGCACATCGATCCGCAGCTCGCGCGCCGCCCGCAGCACACCGATCGCCTGGTCGTCCGTCGCGCAGAAGATCGCCGGGGGCCGGTCGGGGCCGGAGAGGATCTTCAAGGCGACGAGATACGCGTCGTAGCGGTTGTACGGGGCCTGGAACAGCCGGCCCTCCGTCGACCGCCCCGACTCCAGCATCGCCCGCCGCCAGCCCTCGACGTGGTCGGCCACCGGGTCGCCGACCGCCGGGGTCGACTCCACCCCGCCCAGACAGGCGACGTACGGATGCCCGTGCTCCAGGAGGTGCCGCGTCGCGAGCTGGGCGCCGCCGATGTCGTCGGTCACGACCGCGACGTCGTCTATCGCCTCGGGCCGCTCGTGCAGCAGCACGACCCGCGCGTCCCACGCCTCGATCTCCGCCGCCGCCCGCTCGCTCGGGCCCTGGCTGACCAGGATCAGCCCGGCGACCCGCATGCCGAGGAAGGCCCGCAGATAGTGGACCTCGCGCTCGTCCCGGTAGTCCGAGTTGCCGACGAGGACCATCTTTCCGCGGTCGGCCGCGGCCCGTTCGACCGCGTGCGCCATCTCCGCGAAGAACGGCTGCCGGGCGTCCGGCACGATCATGCCTATGAGGTCCGTGCGCCGCGAGGCCATGGCCTGCGCGACGCGGTCCGGCCGGTAGCCCAGCTCCTTGATGGCGGCGAGGACACGCTCGCGCGTGGCCGGGGCGACCGGCCGGGGTCCGTTGTTGATGACGTAGCTCACGACGGCGGTGGAAGTACCCGCCAGTCGTGCCACGTCGTCCCGCGTCACCTTGGCCACGCGCGGAAGTCTACGCGTGGTGACCTACCTCTGGGCAGGGCGTACGGCCGCTTCGTGCTGCTCGATCCCTTCCCCCGTGAGGGCGGCGGCCGCATCCTCCGGACGGGCGACCGCGGCCTGCGCCTTCGCCTTGGCCTCCTCGGCGGCGCGCTCGACCTTCTCGGGCGTGACGAAGCGGTAGCCCACGTTCCGCACGGTGCCGATCAGCGACTCGTGCTCGGGTCCGAGCTTCGCGCGCAGCCGCCGCACGTGGACGTCGACGGTCCGCGTACCTCCGAAGTAGTCGTAGCCCCAGACCTCCTGCAGGAGCTGCGCCCGGGTGAAGACCCGGCCGGGGTGCTGCGCCAGGTACTTCAGCAGCTCGAACTCCTTGAAGGTCAGGTCCAGGACCCGGCCCTTCAGCTTTGCGCTGTACGTCGCCTCGTCGACCGACAGATCGCCGTTGCGGATCTCCATCGGGGAGTCGTCGGCGGTGATCTGCTGACGGCCCATGGCCAGCCGGAGGCGGGCCTCCACCTCCGCGGGTCCCGCGGTGTCCAGCAGGACGTCGTCGATGCCCCAGTCCGCGGTGACGGCCGCGAGACCGCCCTCCGTCACGACGAGGATCAGCGGGCAGCCGGGTCCGGTGGAGCGGAGCAGCTGGCAGAGGCTGCGCACCTGCGGAAGGTCGCGCCGGCCGTCGACCAGGATCACATCGGCACCGGGGGTGTCGACGAGGGCCGGGCCCTCGGCGGGGGCGACCCGTACGTTGTGGAGCAGCAGGCCGAGGGCGGGTAGCACCTCCGTCGACGGCTGGAGGGCGTTCGTGAGGAGCAGCAGAGAACTCATCGCGCCCCACCTGCCCGGTTCGCGGTCTCTGTGCGGGTCGTCGTCTCTCGGTCGTGCACGGTTCGCTCGCCCATAACGTCGGTTCCTCCTCGGTCCCTGCGAGGACGTTTGCGGCACTGCTTTCTTGCCCCGGCCGCGGCCCCGCGCCCGGGGGTTCCGCGATCGTTTCGTTCACCTGCCTGTAACAACGGACAGGAAACACAAAAGGACCCGGGGGCTGCGTTGCCCGGATCCTCTGCCAGCAGAATAGCCCACATGAGTGCGGTGTCGGAGGGTCGGTTTCACAGTGTGGATGTTTCCTCGATCACTGAGAGACCGAAACGGGTAACCCTGCGGACCTCCGACGGTGTCCGGATCGAGGCCCGCTACGAGCCGTGCACGGCCGGATCCGGCGATACGGCGATCGTCGTCGCGCACGGATTCACCGGGTCGGTTGACCGGCCGGCGGTGCGGCGCGCCGCCGGCGTCTTCGCGGAGCACGCCGCTGTCGTCACCTTCTCCTTCCGAGGCCACGGCGGTTCCGGAGGGCGCTCCACGGTCGGCGACCGCGAGGTGCTGGATCTGGCGGCGGCGGTCGCCTGGGCGCGGTCCCTGGGCCATCGCCGGGTGGTGACGGTGGGCTTCTCGATGGGCGGATCGGTCGTCCTGCGGCATGCGGCGCTGTACGGGACGGCGGACGGGGCGGCTCCGGGGGCGCACGAGGAGCTCACGGGAGCACGTGCCGCACACGACATGCGGGACGCACATACGGACGCGGTGGCGGCGGTGAGCGCTCCGGCCCGCTGGTACTACCGCGGCACGGCCCCGATGCGGCGGCTGCACTGGGTGGTCACCCGGCCCCTCGGCCGGCTCGTCGGGCGGTACGGCTTCAGGACCCGGATCCACCACGAGGACTGGGACCCCGTCCCGCTGTCCCCGGCGGAGGCGGTCCCGCTGATCGCCCCGACCCCGCTGCTGGTCGTCCACGGCGACCGCGATCCGTATTTTCCGCTGGATCATCCGCGCATGCTGGCCGGCGCCGGGCCGTGCGAGCTCTGGCTGGAACCGGGCATGGGCCACGCCGAGAACGCGGCGGACGACGAGCTGCTGAGGCGCCTCGCGGACTGGCTCGTCCACGCATAGCTCATGATGGACAGTCGACGAGCCGAAGAGACGAGCCGCAGAGAGGAGTGCCGCCATGGCAGCGGGGACCATCCGCTACTGGGCCGCGGCCAAGGCCGCCGCCGGGGTGGCCGAGGAGCCGTACGCCGCGGAGAACCTGGCCGAGGCGCTGGACGCCGCCCGTGAGAGGCACCCGGGCGAGCTCGTCCGGGTACTCCAGCGGTGTTCGTTCCTCGTCGACGGTGACCCCGTCGGGACACGCGGACATGAGACCGTACGGCTTGCCGAGGGCGGCACGGTCGAGGTGCTCCCGCCGTTCGCAGGAGGGTGAACCGCACAGCATGAGCAGCGATCAGCAGTATCCGTACGGCTCGCAGGGCTCGCACGGGTCGTACGACCACGAGCACCACGATCCGTACGGGCAGCAGGACTACCAGCAGGACCCCAACGTCACCCAGACGTGGGAGGGCCAGACCTGGGACACGCAGTACCAGCCGACGGTCCAGCCCGTGCAGTCGGCGCAGCCCGCGCAGCCCGCTCAGCCCGCTCAGTCCGTGCGGTCGGCGGAGCCTGCTCCGTATCAGCATCAGCAGAGCTCGCCGCTCGGCTCGCAGGCGTATCCGCTGCCTCCCGAGGTCCCGGTGGCGCCCGTCGCGTACGAGCCCCAGGCGGCGGGCGCGGAGACAGCGGCCCCGGTCGTCGACGAGCCCGCGTACGGGGCTCCGACCACCGTGGGCAACGCCCGGATCACCGACGCCCAGCGTGCCCGCGCCGAAGGGCGCTCGCCGATCATCGCGCCCGGCATCCAGCCCGCGGGGCTGACCGCGGTGCTCGCACTGCTGCTCGCGGCGGCCGGGAGCACGGGTTCGCCGTACGCCCTGCTCTTCCCGCTGGTCCTGCTGCAGGCCGTGACCGCCGCCGGCTGGTTCCGGCTGAACGGCATGTGGCCCGCCCGCCAGGGCATCGCCCTTGCCTTCGCGGGCGGCATTGCCGCGGACGTCGTGCTGCTCGCCGCGGGCCGGGAGCACGCGCCCGCCGCGATCATCGGCACCCTCGGCGTCTGGGTCCTGCTCACGCTGGTGCTGCAGCTGCGTAGCCATGCGGGCGCCGACGAGCGCATGTACGGCCTCATGGCCACCGTCGCCTCCGCGGCGCTGACGATCGTGGCGGCCGGATATCTCGCCCCCGAGTCGGATGCCCTGATCATCGGCGGTGTCGCGGTCGCCGCGGCCACCGTCGCCCGTGCGCTGCCCCTGCCGGGCGCCGCATCGGTGGTCGTGGCGCTGCTGGCCGCGGCGGGTGCCGGTGTCGCGGCCGGGGGAGTCGTCGGGGTGGGCCCGGCCGGGGCGCTGCTCGGCCTCGGGGCCGGGGTGTGCGCGCTCGTCGGGCTGCGGGTGGCGAGCTACGACTACCCGTCGCGCTTCGTCCACATGACCGCGGGTGTCGCCCTGCCGCTCACTGCCGCCGCGCCCATGGTGTACCTGCTGGGCCGCGCCCTGGTCTGAACCGCGCGGGAACCATTGCGTGCCGCCGGACGTCGATCATTCGGGCCGGTCCGACCGCGGGCGGCCAGGACAGGGGTGGGGGAAACACCGAGTCATGCGCGCACTGCGAATACTGCTGATCACCGCCGTGATCCTGGGCGGGCTCTTCGCCATCGCCGACCGGCTCGCGGTCAACTTCGCCGAGAGCGAGGTCGCGGCAAAGGTCAGGAGCAGCCAGGGCCTGACCAGCGAGCCCGAGGTGTCCATCAACGGCTTCCCCTTCCTGACGCAGGTCGCGAGCTCCGAACTGGACGACGTCGAGGTGCGCCTGGGCGGTGTGAAGGCCAGCGCGGGCGGCCACTCGGTCGAGGTGACCGAGGTCGCGGCCGAGCTGAGCGGTGTGCGTCTCGACGGGTTCTCCTCGGCCGTCGCGGACCGCGCCGCGGGCTCCGCCCGGATCTCGTACGAGGACCTCGGCAAGTCGGCACCCGAGGGCGCGACCGTCTCCTACGCCGGTCCGGAGCGGGCGGCCAAGGGCCAGGTCAAGGTCACGGGCCCGGCCGTCGAGCTGCTGGAGGGCGCGGGGTTCGCGATACCGGGCTTCGCCGAGGCCCTGCTCGAGGGCCGCACGCTCACGACGTACAGCACGGTCTCGATATCCGGCGGCGACACGGTCACGCTGCGCGCCGAGGAGCTCCCGAAGCTGCCGGTCCCGGGCATGGACCGGACGCTGCGCAAGGCCGTCGACTACGACCTGAAGATCGACGGGCTGCCGAGCACCATCAAGCTCGACAAGGTCACCGCGGACGAGGGCGGGCTGCGCTTCTCGGGCGTGGGCACGGACGTGTCGCTGGCGGGCTGAGCATCGGCCGCGCACCGGCTGAGCAGCACCGGCGGGCCGGGCATCGGCCCGAACACCGGCTCGAACACCGGCCACGGGGGTACGCCGATCGGATCGTGAGACGGTGATGTCCGATCCGTAGATGCCGGGCGGCCGCACGGGCCCGCCGGAAGGGGTCGGCGCGGCCCGGGATCCCTTCACGTATCGACATGCGGACGATCGCGTCTCACCATACGACACGCCGGTGACACGGCTGCCGACTCGTCCCTACGATCGGACGCATGAAGCGACAGGCGGACCTCACGAAGCGGCGGGCAGTAGACCTGTGCCGCGTCGCCGCCATGCTCTGTCGCACCTTCTGAGCGGAAGCTCGACTTCCGTATCCCGGGCCCTTTGCGCCACCTCCCGGCCAGGGCCCCCGCGTGTGCCGTCCGCCGACCCGGCGTACCCGCACCCACCCCTCGCGCACGAATCTCCGCGCACCACCCGCCGCACACTGCCCCGGAGGAGAAACAGCATGAGCCGCAGCGACGTCCTGGTAGACGCCGACTGGGTCGAGGCCCACCTGGACGACCCCAAGGTCGTCGTCGTCGAGGTCGACGAAGACACCTCGGCGTACGACAAGAACCACATCAAGAACGCCGTCCGGATCGACTGGAAGAAGGACCTCCAGGACCCGGTCCGCCGTGACTTCGTCGACCAGGCCGGCTTCGAGAAGCTGCTGTCGGAGAAGGGCATCGCCAACGACGACACGGTCGTGCTCTACGGCGGCAACAACAACTGGTTCGCCTCCTACGCCTACTGGTACTTCAAGCTCTACGGCCACCAGGACGTGAAGCTTCTCGACGGCGGCCGCAAGAAGTGGGAGCTCGACTCCCGCGACCTGGTCGACGGCGCCGACGTCCCGCAGCGCCCGGCCACCGACTACAAGGCCAAGGCCCAGGACGCGTCCATCCGCGCCTTCCGCGACGACGTGATCGCCGCCATCGGCAACCAGAACCTGGTCGACGTGCGCTCCCCCGACGAGTTCAGCGGCAAGCTGCTCGCCCCGGCGCACCTGCCGCAGGAGCAGTCGCAGCGCCCGGGCCACGTGCCGAGCGCCCGCAACATCCCGTGGTCCAAGAACGCCAACGACGACGGCACCTTCAAGTCGGACGACGAGCTCAAGGGGCTGTACGCCGACGAGCAGGTCGACCTGGCCAAGGACACGATCGCCTACTGCCGTATCGGCGAGCGCTCCGCGCTGACGTGGTTCGTCCTGCACGAGCTGCTCGGCGTCGAGAACGTCAAGAACTACGACGGCTCCTGGACCGAGTACGGCTCCCTCGTCGGCGTGCCGATCGAGCTCGGCGCGAACAAGTAAGCCCCAGGCACTCAGCCTCCCCCCGACCGTAAGGACAGAAAGAATGTGTGGAGCGAAGGCCGGCGGCCCCGACGCCTCGACGATCAAGCCCGGTGAGACCACCATCCAGGGCCAGGTGACCCGCGACGGCGAGCCCGTCACCGGTTACGTGCGTCTGCTGGACTCGACCGGCGAGTTCACCGCCGAGGTCCCGACCTCGGCGACCGGACAGTTCCGCTTCTACGCGGCCGAGGGCACCTGGACCGTCCGGGCCCTTGTCCCGGGCGCCACGGCGGACCGTACGGTCGTCGCGCAGACCGGTGGCCTCTCCGAGGTGGCCATCGCCGTCTGACGGCACTGAATACCGGCCGAGGGGCCGCACCTCTGGGGGTTGGACGCCTTCAGCCTGAGGTGCGGCCCTTCGCGCCGTTCGCCGTGGGCCGTGGGCCGTGGGCCGATGGGCCGGCGGACCGGCACCCAGGGCGGTGGGACGCCATGGGATCTACCCTTGAGGTGTGCTCGCCCGTAGGCGCAAGGTCTACTTCTGGATGATGGGCGGATGCCTCGTCCTCTTCGTGTCCGCCTGGGCTGTCGTGCGGCTTTGGTCGGTCCCGGCCGCAGTGGCGATGTGCCTCGTCGCCATGGTCATCCCGCCCGTCGCGGCGATGGTGGCCAACCGGCGCGGGCCGGACGACCGGTGGTGGGACGACCCGTCCGGGGACCCGCAGTCCGACGAGTGGTGGGACGAACTGGACGGCAAGAAGCGCCCCGACGAGCGGGACGAGCACTGAACCGGTGGACGAGCGCTGGGGGCCAGGTGCCGCTCCGGACAGGACCTGACTAGTACACGAGCGCCTGGACGCCGTCCGCCGTCGCCTCGCTCACGAAGACCTGCGCGCCCGCGATCCGTACGCCCTCGATGACGTCCTTCTCCGTGATCTCGCGGCGCGCCGCGCACTGGGTGCAGAGCGTGATCCTGCCTGCCGCCTGGATCGATTCGATCAGGTCCGGCAGCGGTGCGGCATGCGGCAGCTCGAACTCGGCGGCCCGGCCGGGCAGCGCGAACCACGAGGATTCACCGGTCAGCCAGAGGGAGACCTCCACACCGCTGGCCACGGCGACGGCCGCGACCGTGAAGGCCTGCGAGCAGCGTTCGGGGGCATCGGCCCCGGCGGTCACCTTGATCACGAGCTTCTTCGCCATATGCCGAACTGTAATGCGCCGCGCCACAACCCCACCCGTCCCCTGCGTGTCAGCTGTGTGCGCGGATAACGGAATCCGCGCCTCAGGTCTCGTGGGGGGACCCTTTGGAAACGCAGGACACACAGGCGCAGGAGCCCGTGCCGCAGTCGGCGCCGGACCCCGTGCCGCAGCCGGTTCCGGCGCCGACAGCGGCCCCGGCACAGGCGGCCCAGGCCCAGGCCCCGGTCCCGGCTCCGACCCCGGAGCTCGAGCCGGAAGCGCAGGCGCAGACGGAGACCGTGAACCGGCCCGTCCGCCGCCGCGGCCGCACCACGCTGATCGTCGTGGCCGCCGCCGTCATCGGCCTCGTCGGCGGTACGGCCGTCGGCTACGGAGTGCAGGCCGACCGCGAGCCGACACCGCTGCCCGCGCTGAGCCAGCCCAATCTGGTGTACCCGGCGAAGCCGCTCCCGGAGGACAAGCGCCCGGCGCCGCTGTCGGCGGCGGAGGACCACCAGGTCAAGACCGATGGTGATCTGCGCAAGCTGTTGCTGCCGAAGCCCTCGGGTGCCCGCAAGACCGATGTGCCGGGCGGCGGCTGGATGGACACTGCGTCCTACGCGCTCGAGTTCGAGAGCGAGGACTTCATGTTCGAGACGCTCGTGGAGTCGGACATCCGGCGGGTCGCCGCGACCTCCTGGGAGCAGGGCGAGTACAAGGAGACGCTCATTCGTCTCGTGCAGTTCCGCTCGGGCCAGGAAGCCGCGGAGCACGCAGGCGATCAGCGGAACTACATGCCGTACGACGACGAGGGCGCCGGTAACGAGGGCGACCCGCTGAAGGGCAGCGGTAAGGGCCGCTACTACCTCTACGAGGTGCACAAGGAAGCGGGCTATCTGCCCCTGTACCAGGCACGGGCCGTGTTCCATCGCGGCGACATCATGGTCGACATCAGCATCTTCGATACCAAGCGCATCAGCAAGAACGAGATCCGTACCCTGGCCGAGCGACAGCTGGAGCGCCTGTGACCGAGGACCAGACATCCCAGGAGCCGCTCGCGGAGCCCGTGGTCCAGTCTGTGGCCGAGCCCGTGACCGAGCCCGTGGCTGAGCCTGTACACAAGCCCGCTCGCGCCCGCCGGATCCTCGCCACTGTGCTTCCTTCCGTGCTCGTCCTCGCTGCCGTCGGCGGCGGACTCACCTACACCGGGCTCGCCATCGATCGCGCCGACCGCACAGCACCGACCACCGTGTGGGGCGAGTCCGTGGGCACCTCGGCCGAGGACCCGGCGGGCGACGTCGCGCGCGGCCGCGCCTCGACACCGCTCAGCAAGCTGCTGCTGCCGGTGCCGTCCGGCTACCGCCTCGGCCCGGACATCGACTCGTACGGAAACGACGTCGAGATCGGCGACAAGGAGGCAACCGCCCTCCTCAAGGACGAGGGCGCGAGCCTGTCCGGCAAGAAGCGCCGCGACTTCGAGAAGCGGATCGACAGACTGGGCGTCCAGGGCATCGCCATGCGTTCCTTTGCCTCGGACGCGAACGACCTCGTCGTCGAGGTGCAGATCGCCCGGATGAAGAACAAGAAGCAGATCCACGATCTGTACGAGCTCAAGACGGAGCTGGCCGAACTTCTGGAGTTCCCCAAGGGCCCGAAGATCAAGGACCACAAGAACTCCGCCTGCTTCCTGATGCCTCAGCTGAACGAGGACGCGGAGGGCAAGGACAAATCCGAGCTGGACGCGATGGCGTGCACGGCGTTCGACTCCGAGCTGCTGGTGAGCGTCACCGCGTACGGCACCAAGCCGTTCGACAAGTCCGCCGTCGCGGAGCTGGTGAAGAAGCAACTCGACCACATCGCGTCTCCCGGGGAGTACGTATGACCGAGCCGACCGCGGAGAGCGTGCCGAGCGGGCCCCCGATGCCGGAAGCACCGCCGATCGTTCCTGATGCCCCTGCCCCTGCCCCTGCCCCTGCCCCTGCCCCTGCCACGCCTCCCGTGCGCGACCGGCGGGTCCTGCGCGCCGTGGCCCGCTGGACCGTGGCCGTGCTCGTCTGTGGCGGTCTCGGCACCGGGACCGCCTTCGGTATCGCGTCCATGGAGCGCACGGACGTCCCTGGACTCGCCACCGAGAGCGACGGGCGATGGGACTATCCGAAGTTGTCGCTGCCCGCGCTCCCGAAGGACACCCCGCGCCCGTTCAACCAGGGGAATGTGCGGGAGATCCACTACGCGGACCTGCGGAAGCTGCTGCTGCCCGCGCCAGCGGGTGCGGCCGCGGACAAGAAGCTGACCGGAGGCTGGGTGACGGCGAAGCAGTTCGCGGCCGAATACACGGCAGAGGAGCGGGCCGAGCTTGAGCTTGAGCTCAAGGACTACGGCGTACGGCACATTGCCGCCCGCGGCTGGACCATGCCGGACGGCACGGCGTCTCGTGTCTACCTGCTTCAGTTCGGCTCTGCCGACTCGGCGGAGGGGTTCAAGGGCCAGATCGCCGCCGGTACAGCCCCCCATGTGCCGTTGGCCGGCACGGCCGAGGTCAAGCTGGACCCGGACTGGAGCTACTCGGGCAACGATCTGCCGACCGCGGCGTACGTCTACCGCGAGAACGCGCCTGTCGGCGCGGAGCAGACCCGACAGGCCTACGTCATCGCGGGCGACACCCTCGCCCTGATCGTCCAGTCCAGGAAGGGCGAGGCCGCCGCCGTGCCGTTCCACCAGACGGTCGTGCTGCAGGACCAGCTGCTGGGCTGAGACCGCGGAGAGGGCCTCGCGGAGAGGGCCGGACGCCAGCCCACTAAGCTGGGGTCCGGCCCTTCTGCCTTCACCGCTCGTTCGAGGGAGCACCCGTGATCGTTTTCTTCGAGGTTCTGCTGGTTCTCGTCTGCGTCGGCGTGCTCGCCTTCACCGGCCTGGCCGTGAAGAAGCTGTACCAGGGTCAGCGCTAATCCCCCCGTATCCCACAGATCGACAGAGCTGCTCATGATCGAGATCCCGTCCGACCTGAACCCTGACCTGGTTCCGCTCGCGTTCCTCCTCGGTACGTGGGAGGGCGCGGGCGTGTCCGACTTCCCCGGTGCCGACAAGTGCAACTTCGGCCAGTCGGTGACGTTCAGCCACGACGGCCGTGACTTCATCGAGTACGTCTCGCACACCTGGGTGCTGGACTCCGAGGGCAAGAAGGTCAGGCCCCTGGAGAGCGAGTCCGGCTATTGGCGGATCGACAAGGACCGCAAGGTCGAGGTCGTCATGGTCCGCGACCAGGGCGTCGTGGAGATCTGGTACGGCGACCTCGCCGACCAGAAGCCGCAGATCGACCTGGTGACCGACGCCGTCGCGCGTACCGTGAGCTCCGGCCCGTACAGCGGTGGCAAGCGGCTGTACGGGTACGTGAAGGGCGACCTGATGTGGGTCGGCGAGAAGGCCACCCCCGAGGTGCCGCTGCGGCCGTACATGTCGGCGCACCTGAAGAAGGTCGTCACGCCGCAGGACGTCGAGGCGTGGGCGAAGGACCTGGGCGACCTGCCGGACGACGGCATCGCCTTCTTCAAGTAGTCGAGTGGTCGAGTAGTCGGTGGTCGAGCAGGAACGTAGGCCCGCCGACGGCCCGGGCCCGGACTCACCACGCGCCTACACTGGTCGCGTGGTGAGCACCGACTGGAAGAGCGACCTGCGGCAGCGCGGCTACCGGCTGACCCCGCAGCGCCAGCTTGTCCTCGAAGCCGTCGACACCCTGGAGCACGCGACCCCGGACGACATCCTCGTCGAGGTGCGCAAGACCGCGTCCGGGATCAACATCTCCACGGTGTACCGGACCCTGGAGCTCCTGGAGGAGCTCGGTCTCGTCTCGCACGCCCATCTGGGCCATGGTGCGCCGACGTACCACCTCGCGGACCGCCACCACCATCTGCACCTCGTCTGCCGGGACTGCACGGACGTCATCGAGGCGGATGTCGCGGTCGCCGCCGACTTCACCGCCAAGCTCCGCGAGACGTTCGGGTTCGAGACCGACATGAAGCACTTCGCGATCTTCGGCCGGTGCCGCAAGTGCGCCACGAAGGCCGCTTCTGACCAGTCGTAGGCTTGGGCCCATGCAGCGACATTCAACGATCAGCCCTCTGCTGTCCCTGCCCGGCGCCGTCCCCGCCGAGGGGTGTGACGAAGGTGTCGCCGCGCACTACGGCGATCTCTTCCGCGAGCAGCGCGCTCTCGCGGACGGCACCGGTCTCGTCGACCTCTCGCACCGCGGTGTCGTCACCGTCTCCGGCCCCGACCGGCTCAGCTGGCTGCATCTGCTGCTGACCCAGCACGTCAGCGACCTCCCGGCCGGGCAGGCCACCGAGGCGCTGATCCTCTCCGCGCACGGCCACATCGAGCACGCGCTCTATCTCGTGGACGACGGCGAGACGGTGTGGGCACACGTCGAGCCCGGTACGCAGGAAGCGCTCATCGCGTACCTGGAGTCGATGAAGTTCTTCTACCGGGTGGAAGTCGCCGACCGGACCGACGAGTTCGCTGTCGTGTATCTGCCGGCCGGTTCGATCGCGGAGGTCCCGGACGGCGTTGCCGTACGGGAGACTCCGCAGGGCCGCGACCTGTTCCTGCCGCGCCGGGACCTGGAGTCGTACGCCGCGGCCAACGGCCCCGCCATCGGGGTGCTGGCCTACGAGGCCCTGCGCGTCGAGGCGCACCGCCCGCGCCTCGGCTTCGAGACCGACCACCGGACGATCCCGCACGAGATCGGGCTGATCGGCACCGCCGTGCATCTGCAGAAGGGCTGCTACCGCGGTCAGGAGACGGTGGCACGCGTCCACAACCTGGGGAAGCCGCCGCGCCGGCTGGTCTTCCTGCACCTGGACGGCAGCGAGGTGCATCTGCCGGGCCACGGGACGCCGGTGCGGCTGGCCGCCGACGGGGAGGAGGGCCGCCAGCTGGGCTTCATCACGACGTCGGCCCGCCACCACGAGCTGGGGCCGATCGCGCTGGCGCTGGTGAAGCGGAACGTGCCGGTGGACGCGGCGCTGCTGGCGGGGAGCACGGCGGCGGCCCAGGAGACGATCGTCGAGCCGTAGCCGTAGCCGTAGCCGTAGCCGTAGCCGTAGCCGTAGCCCGTGCCCGTGACCCTAGTCGTGGTCGTCGCCGTAGCCGGTACGTACGGCTACGGCGCCCCTCAGACCTCGATCAGCACCGTGAACGGGCCGTGATTCGTGAGCGACACCCTCATCTGCGCTCCGAACCGGCCCGTCTCCACATGCGCGCCCAGTGCCCGCAGCTGCGCCACCACCTCGTCGACGAGCGGCTCTGCGATCTCGCCGGGCGCCGCCGCGTTCCAGGTGGGGCGGCGGCCCTTGCGGGCGTCCCCGTAGAGAGTGAACTGCGAAATCACGAGCAAGGGCGCATTCACGTCCGAGCAGGACTTCTCGCCCTCCAGGATCCGCACCGACCAGAGCTTGCGCGCCAGCTGCGCCGCCTTCTCCACCGTGTCACCGTGGGTGACCCCCACCAGCACACACAGCCCTTCACCGACGATCTCGCCCACCGTCTCGCCGGCCACCACGACCTTCGCGCCGTCGACGCGCTGCACCACTGCTCGCATACGGACCAACCTATCCGGGACCTCTGCCCGGGACCGGCCCTGCCGCCATCCGGGGCTGAACGGGTGCAGAGCGCCTGCGTTCGAACCGTCCGTAATGGCACGATGCACGAAGGCGGTGCAGCCCCTCGGCCCTCCGGGCCCGGGGAGACCCCATGCACCGGTCGAGGGGACTGATTCACGCATGAGCACACCTGGAGCCGGGCAGTCGCCCGGTCCCGCACCGATGACCACTCGTAGCAGCTCGGGCGCCATGCGTCCGCCCCACCAGCGCACCTCGGACCCGGAACCCCTGTCCGAGCCGCGCACCCACGATCTCGCCGCCCTGCGGCTGCCCGAGCTGCGGGCGCTGCGCCGCGACTCGCAGCGTGACGAGGCGGACCTGAGCTATGTGCGGCGGCTGCTGCAGGGCCGTATCGACATTCTCCGGGCGGAGCTGGCCCGGCGTACGGATCCGCCGGTGCGCCCCGTACAGCCCGCGGTGCCGGGGGGCGCCGGCCGGCTGGGGCCCGACGCCGCGGTCGTCGACCGGCTCTCGGCGATCCTCGCGGACCCGCCGTCGCGGCGCGGCAGCTCGGCCCGCCATGTGACGTTGTCCACGCCACGGGGGGAGGAGTACCGGCGGCTGGCCGCGGAGATGCTGGCCGAGGTCGAGCTGTCCGACCTGGACGCGCGTACGGACGAGGAGCTGCACGCGGCGATGGGGCGGCTCGCGCGGTACGAGCAGCAGGTGTCGCGGCAGCGCGCGCAGCTGCAGCGGACCGCCGACGACTGCAGTGCAGAAATCGCCCGCAGGTACCGTGAAGGGGAAGCACAAGTAGACGACCTGCTCACCTGAGGCGATCCTTCCGTCTTCCGGGGCGGCCTTCCGGGCGGGTCCACCGTCCGGAAGGCCGCCGCCCGATGAGCTCCACCGTCTCCGCCTCCTCCGCCGCGCCCGCGTCCGCGATACGGCCGGTCCTCGCCGAAGTCGTACGTTCCGGCTTCGTCGAGGGCCATCACCGGGGTTCGCTGGTGGTCCTGGCGGCGGACGGCAGCGTGGAGCTGGCGCTGGGCGATCCCGCGGCACCGGTCTTCCCTCGCTCGTCGAACAAGCCGATGCAGGCCGCGGCCGTGCTGCGGGCCGGCCTCGACCTCGCGGGGGAGCGGCTGGCGCTGGCCGCCGCGAGCCACTCCGGCGAGTCCTTCCATCTCGATCTGGCCCGCAAGATGCTGGCCGAGCACGGGCTGACGCCCGACGATCTGCAGACCCCGCCCGATCTGCCGCTGGACCCGGCCGAGGCGGAGACGTATCTCGCGACCGGACAGGTCCGGGACAAGGTCACCATGAACTGCTCGGGCAAGCACACGGCGATGCTGGCGGCGTGCGCGCTGAACGGCTGGTCGCTCCAGACGTATCTCGACCCGTCCCACCCGCTGCAGCGGCTGGTGCACACCGTGGTGGAGGACGCGGCGGGCGAGGAGGTCGCCGCCGTCGGTACGGACGGCTGCGGGGCGCCGCTGATGGCGATCAGCCTGACGGGCCTTGCGCGGGCGTACCGCTCCTTCGTGCTGGCGCCCGAGGGCTCGGCGGAGCGGCGCGTCGCGGACGCGATGACGGCCCACCCCGAGTACGTGGCGGGCTCGCGCCGCCCCGACACCTGGTTGATGCGGGCGGTGCCGGGTGCGCTGTCGAAGATGGGCGCCGAGGCGGTCCAGGCGGTGGCGCTGCCGGACGGCCGCGCCCTCGCCTTCAAGATCGACGACGGTGCGGCACGGGCGCTGGGGCCGGTGCTGGCCCGCTGCCTGGAGCGCATGGGTGTGGCCGACCCGGTGCTGACGCGCCTCGCCGAGGCGCCGCTGCTGGGCGGCGGACGGCCGGTCGGGGAGATCCGCGCGGCGTTCTGAGGCGGGGCGCGCCTCCCGCAGTGACGAGGGGGCGGCGGGGACGGCGTTCCCCCGCGGAAGTGTCTAGCGTGGACGGTATGAGCCGTGAGGACCTTGAGGTGCGTACCGTCACCGAGGCCGAGGGGCCGGGCTGGCTGCGGGCCATGTTCACCGGCTTTTTGATGTCCCCGGTCGTCGGGGAGGCCGAGGCGGCCGAGCGCCTCGCGCACATGGACCTCTCGAGGACGCGGGGCGCCTTCGACGGTGGGCGGTGCGTGGGGACGTACCGCTCCTTCGACCAGCAGCTCACGGTGGTCGGCGGCGCCTTCGTCACGGCGAACGCCGTCACACAGGTCACCGTCGCGCCCACGCACCGCCGCCGGGGCGTCCTCAGCCGGATGATCACCGAGGACCTGGGCGAGGCGAAGGAGCGCGGTGACACGGTCTCGACGCTGATCGCGGCCGAGCACCGGATCTACGGGCGGTACGGCTTCGGCCCGGCCGCCTGGCTCACGGAGTGGGAGATCGACGTCCAGCGCAGCGGCCTCGACCCGCGGTGGTCGGCCCCGGCGGACGGGGGCCGGGTGGACCTGGCCGAGCCCGAGGACGTACGCAAGCTCGGGCCGGAGCTGCATGAGCGGTTCCGCGCCCGCCGGCACGGTGCGGTCGACCGGGACGCGTACTGGTGGAGCGTGAACACGGGGGCGGTGCGGCTGCCGTCGCAGCCGTGGACGGAGCCGTACTTCGCGGCGTACCGCTCGCCGGCGGGCGAGGTCGAGGGACTGCTCACGTACACGGCGGAATCCCGCTGGACCGACGGCAGCCAGCCGGCGAACACGGCGAAGGTCCAGGGCCTGATCGCGGTGTCCGCGGCCGCGGAGCGTGCGCTGTGGGAGTACGTCTGCTCGATCGACTGGATCACGACGGTCCGGTCCGGCGGGCGTGCCCCGGACGATCTGCTGCCCCTCTTCCTCCCGGACCCGCGCGCCGCGCGGATCGTGACGCAGGCGGACTTTCTGTGGGTGCGGCTGCTGGATGTCGTACGGGCGCTCCAGTCGCGTACGTACGCGGCTTCGGGCTCACTGGTGCTGGACGTGCACGACGATACGGGGCTGGCGGGCGGCCGCTTCCGGCTGGACGCCACACCGGAGGGCGCGTGGTGCGTGCCGACGACGGAGACGGCCGATCTGTCGCTGGGTGTCGCGGAGTTGGGGACGCTGTACCTCGGCGACGAGTCGGTGCTGCGGCTGGTGGACCTGGGCCGGGTCGACGAGGAAAGTCCGGGCGCGGCGGCACAGGCGGACGCGGTGTTCCGCGCGAGGCGCCGCCCTTGGTGCCCGGACATGTTCTGAACGGGGAGTGCTCTGACGGGGAGGGGCTCTGAGGGGCGTGCTCCGAGGCGGCTCTGACGAGGCGGCCCGACGGCGGGGTGCCGACGCCGGGGTGCCGACGCCGGGGTCCGCCTCAGACCGATGCGGAGTGGAGCAGCAGGGCCAGCATGATGCTGCCGGCGCCTGCTGCCGTGGCGTTCTTGGCGCGCAGGCCGAAGCTCAGCAGCCCGAGGCTGATGACGCCCACGACGCCGAAGCGCCACTGGATGAACTCTTCGATGGCGAAGGTGGCGAAGGTGAGGAGCGGCATGGCAGGTCCCTCCTTGGGGCGGGGGAGGAGCGTGCGAACCCGTTGGCTGATCGGCCAACTGGGGTTAGCATCGGCCTACTTCGGCCAAGTCTCGAAAGTTGGTGCCAACTCAATTGGAGTTGTCCCCACTTGGCGGCCACCAATAACCCTCTTCCGATAACTCCCCACAAATGGAAGAGAGTTGTAGCGTCGACCTGTGAACCAGGAGAACGGCACCATGAACGGACGAGATACCGAACAAAAGCTTGGCTACCAGGACATTGCCGACATCCTGCGGGGGCGTATCCGCAGCGGTGAGCTGAAGGCCGGCGATCCCATGCCTACGCAGTTGCATCTGGTCGCGGAGTTCGGCGCCGGCCGGGGCGCCGTCCGCGACGCCCTGAAGGTCCTGCAGGACGAGGGCCTGCTCACCCACGTCACGCGCGGCGCGCCCGCGCGTGTCGCCGGCCATGTGGCCCGGCCCGCGCACGACGCCGACAACCCGCAGCCGACGATGGTGGCGCTCGGCCCGCGCATGGCCGAGGCGTTCTCCGCCGCTCATGTCCGGATCGACGCACTCAGCCTCACCGCCGAGACCCTGATGCTGGCCCTGGGTGAGCCGCTGCGCCTCATCCACGAGGGCAGCATCAGGCCGGACACCATCGAGGCCCGCATCCTGCTCCCCGGTCGCGACATCAACCTCGCCTTCCCGACACCGGTCGAGACCGAGCAGGCCGTCACCGACGACAACCCCGTCCACCAGCGCTGGCTCACCCAGCGCAACGCCCAGGGGCAGGTCCTTCGTCACAACCTCCAGGAACTGCATCGCTCCCACGACATCGACGTCAAGGTCACCTTCCGTGCGCTGCCCCTCACCCCGCCCGTCAAGCTGTATGTCCTGAACGGCTCCGAGGCCCTCTTCGCGTACTACGAGGTCACCAAGCGCGAGGAGGAGATCGACGAGAGGCCCGTCGAGATGTACGACGCCTTCGGGATGCAGTCGCTGCTCTTCCCGTTCGACGCCGCGAACGGGCCGCGCGACGCCGCCTTCGTGGGGCAGTCACAGATGTGGTTCGACGCACTCTGGAACACCATCGCCTCGAACCTGACACTCTCCTAGTGAATACCGACGCTGCACCACAGACGGAACAGGCGGCACGCGGCGTGGCCGAGACCATCGAGGATCTGATCACCGGCGCGAACTACGTCCTTTTTGACTTCGATGGCCCTATTTGTCACCTATTCGCCGGCCACAGCGCCCACAGCATTGCGGAGAGTCTGGTCGACTGGCTGGAGGAGCGGGGCAGCCATGTGCTGCTGACGGACGACGAACGCGCCTCCGTCGATCCGCAAGCCGTACTGCGTGCGGTGAGCCGACTGCACCCGGGCAGCGAACTGGTCAAGGCGCTGGAGGCGGAGCTGACCGGCGAGGAGCTCCACGCCACCGCGACCGCCTTGCCCACCCCCTACGTGGACCCGCTGATACGCACGTGGAGCGCGGTCGGCGTGCGCCTGGCCATCGCCACCAACAACTCCCCGCGCGTGGCGGAGGAGTACCTCACCGGGCGCGGGCTGCGCGAGTGCTTCGCTCCCCACATCCACGGCCGCACCACCGACCTCCACCTCCTCAAGCCCGATCCGGACTGTGTCCATCGCGCCCTGGCCTCCCTCGGCGCGGACCCGGCAGCCTCACTCATGATCGGTGACACCCCCTCCGATCTGTACGCGGCCCGTGACGCGGGCGTCCGCTTCCTCGGCTACGCCCGCGACCCGAAGCGCGCCGAGCGGCTGCACCGGGCGGGAGCGACGGCGCTCGTGGACTCGCTGGAGCCGGTGCTGGAGGTCGTGCGGAGGGCGGGACGGCCGTGAGGCCCGTCGCGGCCCCGCACGTATGGACCCGGATACCCCCGGAAGTGTCGGATCTGCAACTGTCCGCGTCACCTGACCCGGCGCGGGTGCGGGAAGCCCTACCATCCACCTCCATGGCCGCCGAACCGGTCTCCGCGACTCGTCGCCGTGCCGCCGAGTTCTGCGGTGACGAAGCGCTGCTCGTGGGGCCTCTCCACGGCTACCACCACGAGACCTATGTCCTTCCGCTGCACTCCGATGCGGGCCGGACGCTCCGGGTCAAGTGCCGAGAGCCCAGGGCCGGGCTCCTCTGGTTCGACCGCAGATGCTTCGCCTCGGAGGACGAGCTGGTCCGGGCGCTGCAGGGACGGATCAGCAGTCTCCCCGGGATCCACCCGGCCGGGGACGTGTCGCTGCAGCGCTTCATCGAGGGCGAGACCCTCGGGGAGGTGTACGGGGAGCGGGGCGAGGTGCCCTCGGACATTGTCCGGCAACTGATGGAGCTCGTCCGCGAGTTGGCGGCAATCCGCATCAAGGACCTGGCTCTCGACCGCAGATGCGAGCCGGCCGATCGGCCTGAAGACGGTGATACGCGGGGGTTCCTGGAGCGGCTGATCCGCTTCGTCGAGGTACGCGTCCACGGGGCGCATCTCGCCGAGTACGGCGAGCTGTTCGCGGAGCTCGGTGTCACGGCCGACTCCCTGAACCGGCTGAGGGAGCGGGTCGCCGGGCCGACGTCGCGGCCGTTCTGTCTGCTCCACGGAGACCTGCACCGGGAGAACTTCATCCTGGACCACCGGGGCGGACTGTGGACGATCGACTGGGAACTGGCCATGTTCGGCGATCCGCTCTACGACCTGGCCACCCATCTGCATCTGATGGGTTACCCCGATGAGCAGGCCGCGGCGGTCGCCCGGGCGTGGGCGGAGGCCGTGGAGGAGGTCCTCCCGGGCGGCTCCGCGGGGTGGGAGGAGGACCTGGACCGGCTGCTCGCCTTCAAGCGGGCGCAGTCCGTCTTCACCGACGTCATTCGTGGGGCACTCACCCTGGCCGCCGGTGCGGAACTGGACTGGCCCCAGCTGGAGCGTACGGCGGAGCGGCTGAACGGTGTGCTGGCCCTGGCCGCCGAGCCGCTGGCCTTGGCGGACGTACCCAGCGCGGGGCGGATCCGCGACGCGCTGCTCGCCTGGTACAAGCAGTCGCGTCCGTAAGCCAAGCCCTGTGCAGGAGAGTTGTGGCGATGGCTGACTGTGGTGTGCCGTCCGCTCGGAACCGTATGGTCGTCATGTGGAAGGCCGGCACAGCGCCGACGACGGCGGCAGGGAGTTCCGGCGCGTGGCGGGCGCGCTGCGCACCGCCATGACCGACGGCACGTACGCAAAGGGCGTCCGGCTGCCGGCCCAGCGCGACCTCGCCACGCAGTTCGGTGTCTCCCGGGACACGATTCAGCGTGTACTGAAGGACCTGGCCGACGAAGGCTGGATCGAATCCCGTCAGGGCAGCGGCTCGGTGGTGAGGAAGACCCAGCAGGTCCACTCCCCGGTCGGCAACGGAGCTCACCTCGGACGGCGTATCACCCTGGGGCCGTTGGTCGCCGCGGCGTTCACCGCGCCCGAGGTCACGCTCGACGTCTTCACCCTCACTTCGGAGTCGCTCGACGCGCACATACGGCTCCAGGCGGAGCGGGTGATCAACGAGGAGATCAAGCCCCGCCGCATCGCCCTGCGTCTGCTGCTCCCCGCGGAGACCTCCCGCCTCGGGTACCCGAGGAGTCGGCAGCGGCACGAGGACCCCCGTCCCCGTGAGTGGCTCAACGAGACCAGCCGTCGTCGTACGGAGTCACTCAGGTCGGCCCTGGAGACGCTGAGCGACGGGTACGTGCCAGAGGTCTCGGTGGAGATCAGGCATGCCCCGCTGACTCCGAACACCAAGCTGTATCTCCTCAACGGGGTCGAGGCGCTGCACGGGTTCTACGAGTTGATCGAGCGCCGGGCGACGCTCGCCGGGGATCGGGAGGAGACCGTCCTCGACGTCGTGGGCCTGGGGGCGACGCTGTTCCACTTCGTGAAGGACGAGGACCCCGAGTCCCAGGGCTCACTCTTCGTCGATGCTGCTCAGGCCTGGTTCAACTCGCAGTGGGAGCTGCTCGCCGAGTGAGAGTCCGCGTGCCCGCGGGCGCGGACGTCAGACCGTGAGCACCACCTTGCCCACCAGCCGCCGCGACTCGATGGCCGCATGAGCCTCCGCCGCCCGGGCGAGGGGGAAGGTCGCGCCGATCACCGGGTGGAGGGTGCCCGAGGCCGCGGCGGTGAGGACGTGGGTGGCCAGTTCGGCGTGGACCGGGGCCGGGAGCTGGAGGTCCGCGATGCCCAGCAGGCGCACTCCGCGGTGCTCGGCCTCGCGCGGGTCCACGGCGGTGAAGCCGCCCGTCGGGGCGCCGTGGGCCGAGAAGCGGCCGCCGTCGGCGGTGAGGTCGAAGGCGGCGAGGCCCAGGTCGCCGCCCACCCCGTCGAGGACGACATCGGCGCCCGCGCCCGCAACCGCGCCGCCGAGGGCCTCACGGGCCCGCGCCGGCCAGTCCGGTGCGGTCGCGTCCACGACGGCGTCGGCGCCGAGTTCCCGTACGAGCGCGGTCTTCCGCCCGCCCCGGGCGACGCCGACGACGTACGCGCCCCTCGCCTTGGCCAGCTGGACCAGGAGCGTGCCCATGCCACCCGAGGCGCCGGTGATCAGTACGCGCTCGCCCGGCTTGAGCTCCGTCGTGTCGAGGAGCACGGTCGCGGTGACGCCGTCGTGGATCAGGGCTGCCGCGTCCGTGAAGGGCAGACCGTCCGGTACGGGCGCCAGGGACTCGGCGGCCGCAACGGCCCGTTCCGCGTAGCCGCCGGTGAAGCCGAGGGGCGCGACGACGCGGCGTCCCCGCCAGGACTCGTCCACGCCGGGCCCGACGGCCCGTACCGTGCCGGCGATGCCGCCCCCGGGTACGTACGGCGGCCGCACCGGGAAGTGGTCCTGCCCCCAGCCCGATCGGATCTGCGTCTCCACGAAGATCGTGTCGACCGCGGAGACGTCCACGACCACCTGGCCGGGGCCCGCCTCCGGTTCGGGTGCCTCCGCCGGGACCAGTACCTCGGGACCGCCGAAGTCGATCACCTGTGCCACGCGCATGCTGTCCACACTCCTCTGCCTCTGCAGAATCTGCCGGGCCGTCCTGTGTGGAAGTCTGGAACCTGAACCTAGGTTGAGGTCAAGTCTTCTTGATGATCCGGTACTTGAGGTGCGTGGCGTTCGGGGTGTGGACCACGCGGAGGGGTTCGAGCTCCTGGTGCAGCGCGCCCAGCCTGTCGAACAGCCGTAGACCTTCCCCGAACAGCACCGGAAGCACATGGAGCTGGATCTCGTCGATCAGCCCTGCCCTCAGGAACTGCTGGACCGTGTCCGCGCCGCCCGCGATGTCGACGTTCCGGCCGCCGGACACGGCCCTGGCCTGCTCCAGGGCGCTGTGGATGCCGTCGGTGACGAAGGTGTAACTGGTGCCGCCCTCCTTGACCTCGGGCTGCCGCAGGCGGTGGGTCAGGACGAACACGGGGACCCGGAAGGGCGGGTTGTCGCCCCATGGCTTCTCCCCGGTGTCGAACATCATCCGGCCCATCACCACCGCGCCCGTCGCGTCGAACCACTCGCCGACGATCTCCGAGTCGCGGTTGTGCTCGCCGCCGGTCAGGCCCTGGCGCTCCCGCCAACTGGCAAGGCCGGCCATCCACTCGTGCAGGCGCAGTCCGCCGTCGCCGCCGGGGTTGTCGATGCCGGTGTTGGGCCCGGCGATGCAGCCGTCGAGCGACATCATCAGATCTGCGGTCACTGTCACGTTCGTCGCCATGGTGCCTCCTTGAGGGGACCGTGTGTGCTGTGCTCTCACCCAAGGCGTCGATCGGGAGTATGCGTTCTCGACACGCGAAGGCGTCGGCGGGTTCCCGCGGGGTGCGACCCGCGCACTCTCCTCGGTCACCGCGATCGCGCACTCAGGTGAGCGCCTCGCGGCTGCGCCGCAGGAAGTCCTGCTCGGCCGCGTTCTTCGTGCGGGCGCCCGCCGCCTCGTACGCCTCGGCGGCTTCGTCC
Source organism: Streptomyces sp. NPDC001514 (assembly GCF_053597075.1). Lineage (NCBI taxonomy): Bacteria > Bacillati > Actinomycetota > Actinomycetes > Kitasatosporales > Streptomycetaceae > Streptomyces > Streptomyces sp. NPDC001514. Next base: position 343,455 of record NZ_JBSFHO010000002.1, on the reverse strand, counting down.
TTACGGCCCAGGCGGCGCAGCAGGTCCGCCCGTACGGCGTGGAACACGTGATAGCCGTCGAGTGCGGCGCCGAGGCCTTCCACGAGGGCGAGCGCAGCCTCCGGGCCCTCGACCTCGGCCACCGCGACCGCGCGGTTGAGCGCGACGACCGGGTTCGGAGCGATCGCGTACAGCTGGTCGTACAGCTGCAGGATCTGCGACCAGTCGGTCGCGGCCGCGGTCGGAGCGTCGCTGTGGACGGCGTTGATCGCCGCCTGGATCTGGTACGGGCCGGGCCGGTCGCGGCGCAGGCACCGTCGCACGAGGGCCTGGCCCTCGTCGATCAGGCCGCGGTCCCAGCGGCCGCGGTCCTGGTCCGCCAGCAGCACGAGGCCGCCGTCCGGGGTCGTGCGTGTCGCCCGGCGCGACTCGACGAGCAGCATGAGGGCCAGCAGGCCCATGACCTCGGGCTCGTCGGGCATGAGCTCCGCCAGGAGCCGGCCGAGGCGGATGGCCTCCGCACACAGGTCCTCCCGGACGAGCCGCTCGCCCGAACTCGCGGCGTAGCCCTCGCTGAAGATGAGGTAGACGACGGCCAGCACGGCCCGGACGCGGTCCGGGAGGTCCGCATCGGCAGGGACGCGGTAGGGGATCCGTGCGTCGCGGATCTTGCCCTTGGCGCGGACCAGCCGCTGGGCCATCGTCGGCTCGCTCACGAGGAAGGCGTGGGCGATCTCCGCCGTGCTGAGCCCGCCGAGCAGGCGGAGGGTCAGGGCGACCTGGGCGGCGGGGGCGAGTGCGGGGTGGCAGCAGGTGAAGATCAGGCGCAGCCGGTCGTCGCGCACGGGTCCCTCCTCGGCCGATTCGTCGGGGGCGCCGAGGCCGTCGCGCTCATGGCCGGCGTACAGCAGGGCGGCCTCGGCGTGCCGGTCCTCGCGGGACGCCTCGCGGCGGAGGCGGTCGATCGCCCGGTTGCGGGCGGTGGTGATGATCCAGCCGGCCGGGCTCGGCGGCGGCCCGGCCTTCGGCCATCGCTCGACCGCCGTGGTGAACGCGTCCTGGACCGCCTCTTCGGCGATGTCGATGTCGCCGAAGACGCGGACCAGGACGGCGACCGCGCGCCCGTACTCCTTCCGGAACACGCGCTCGATCGCCGACGGCGTCACGTCAGGCAAGGGTCCCGTGCTCCAGGGGCCTGAGCTCGATCGACAGGGGGGCGAGCACGCGGGCGTACCTGCGGCCCCATTCGAGCGCGGCGTCGAGATCGGGGGCCTGGATGACCGTGAACCCGCCGATGTGCTCCTTGCCCTCGACGAACGGGCCGTCGGTCATCAGCACCTCGTCGTCCTTCAGCCGCAGCACGGTGGCGGTGCTCGGCGGGTGCAGACCCCCGGCGAACACCCAGGCGCCGGCCGCCCTGATCTCGGTGTTCAGGGCCTCGAGTTCCCGCATGATCGGCTCCAGGAACTCGGGCGGCGGGGTGGGTCCGTCGGGCTGGTAGATGCTGAGCATGTACTGCTTCATGGTGTTCCTCCTTGAGGCCGGTCACCCTCTGTACGAACGGCCCCGGCCCGGATCGACACATCGGCGCGACCGTCTTCAGGATTTCCCGTCGGGGTTGATCGCGGCGGGTTTCTTCCTGGCGCGTCTTCCGGCGGGCTCGGGCTCGTCCGCGGGGCGCGCCGGAGCCCCGTACGTGGCGGCGAGCTCGGCCGCCAGTCGGGCCAGCCGTGCCCGGGCCGCCGGCGGGTCCAGGACCTCGACGCGTGCACCGAGACCGGCCAGCTGTGCCGCCACGATCTCCGGCGAAGGCCCGTCGATCTCCACCTCGAGCCGGCCGTCTCCGTCCGCCGGCGTCGCCGCGTCGACGATCCGCAGCCGGCCGCCGAACAGCCCCTCCAGCACGGCCTGGGTGTCACGTTCCGCCCGGACCCGCACGGTCGTCGCGAGCATGCGGTCCTCCATGCGCGCGGCGAGCGAGCGCCAGGCGGTGGCGAGGTCGAAGCCGTCCGGGCGTACGACGGGATCGCCGGTCGCCTCGACGGACGTGATGCGGCTGAGCCGGAACGTCCGCAGCCCGCGGTCGGTGTCCGCGACGAGATACGGCACACCGGCCTTGGAGGCGAGGCCGAGCGGGTGCACCGTCCGCTCGTACGCGGGCCTGCCGGGACCGGCGTACCCGAGCCGGATCTGCGTGCCGTCCACCACCGCACGCCGGAGCGCGTCGAGCTGGGGCGTCGCGGCCGTGACGGGGGAGCGCGACCAGTCGGTGTCGTCGGTGACGCCGGCCCCCGCCGCGGCCTCGGCGCCGGGGCGGAGCGTGGCCGGCAGGGCCCGCACCAGCTTGCGTAGCGCGGTACGCGACTCGGGCGTCGTCGACAAAGGCCCTGCCACCAGGAACAGCGCGCGGATCTCGGCGGCGGTCAGCCCGGTGAGGTCCGTCCGGGCACCACCGACCAGCGACCAGCCGCCGCCTCGTCCGCGCTGCGAGTAGACGGGGACACCAGCGGTTGCCAGGGCCTCGAGGTCGCGGCGCGCGGTGCGCACGGACACTTCGAGTTCCGCGGCGACCTCCGCCACGGTCACCCGTCCGCGCGACTGCAGGAACAGCAGCGTCGCCACCAGACGATCGGCTCTCATACTGATGCATTCTGCTCCGGAAAGTGGCCAGAAGATGGCCACTTCAGCTTCCAGGATGGTGTCGGCAACCACCGAGAACCCTTGAACGGAGCTGAATCATGATCGTGGTGACCGGAGCCAACGGGAACGTCGGACGCCCGCTCGTCCAGGCACTCGCCGCGGCCGGCGAGCAGGTGACGGCGGTGTCGAGACGGCGCGCGGAGGCGCGGGACGCGGAGACGCAGGACGCGGAGACGCAGGACGGCGTACGACCCGGGGCCCGAACCCGGCACCGGCAGGCCGACCTGGCCGTACCCGAGAGCCTCGCGCCCGTGCTCGACGGGGCCGACGCGCTCCACCTCCTCGTCGCCGGCGGCGGCGAGGGCCTGAACCCCCACGCCCTCCTCGACGTCGCCAAGTCCGCCGGCGTCCGACGGGTCGTCCTGCAGTCCTCGCAGATCACCGGGACGCGGCCGGACGCCCCTTCCCACGCCCACCTCCGTGCCTTCGAGGACGCCGTCCGGCAGTCGGGCCTGGACTGGACCGTCCTGCGACCGAGCGGCTTCGCCTCCAACGCGTACATGTGGGCGGAATCGGTCCGCTCACGGCGTGCGGTCGCCGCGCCCTTCGGCGACATCGCCCTGCCCGTCATCGACCCGGCGGACATCGCCGAGGTCGCGGCCGCGGCCCTGCGCGACGGGCGTCATGCGGGCCGTACGTACGAACTCACCGGCCCGGCACCGGTCTCCCCACGCGAACAGGCCCGGGCCATCGGCGACGCACTGGGCGCACCGGTCCGCTTCACCGAACTCACCCGCGCCGAGGCCCGCTCGGCCATGCTCCGGTTCATGCCCGAACCGGTGGTGGACGGCACCCTCTCCATCCTGGGCGAACCGACGCCCGCCGAAGCGCGGGTGAGCCCCGATGTGGAGCGGGTCCTGGGCCGGCGGGCCCGTACGTTCGCCGAGTGGGCGGTGCGCAACGTCGCGGCCTTCCGCTGATGCGTACCGTTCTCCCATGCCCGAACTCCAGCGCCTCCGCCTCGACCACGCCCCGGCCCTGCTCGCGTTCGAGCAGGAGAACCGGGCCTACTTCGCCGCGTCCATCCCGGACCGTGGCGACGACTACTTCACCGAATTCGACGCCCGCCACAGCGACCTGCTCGACGAACAGGCCGCCGGACTGCACTACTTCCATGTGCTGGTGGGCAGCGGCGGCGACGTCCTGGGGCGGGTCAACCTGGTCGACGTGGCGGAGGGTTCCGCCGAACTCGGCTACCGGATCGCCGAAAAGGCCGCGGGCCAGGGCCTGGCCACGAGCGCGGTCCGCCAGGTGTGCCTCCTCGCCGCTGCGGAGTACGGTCTGACCGCGCTCCGGGCGGTGACGACGCTCGACAACGCGGCGTCGCGAGCCGTGCTGGCCCGTACGGGATTCGTACCGACCGACGAGATCGTGCTGTGCGGCCGTCGGGGGATGAGCTACGTACGGGACTTGCGCTGACGACGGTGACCGGGGCGTCCCGCCAATAGGCTGCGGGCGGCAACGTCTCTTGCGTCGTCTCTGCCGCCCGGCCGCGAGCTCACGGCATGGACGAGTTCACGGCGTGGTCGACCCGGCAATCAGGCGTACCGTGCTGAGGATCCGGCGCACCGTCGCATCCGGCACCTCGTCCTCCACGCCCTTCGCGCCGAGGAAGGTCCACGATACGAAGTCGCCCTTGGGGTCCTTGAAGGCGAAGGTCGTGGCCTTGCCGTCGGTGTCGCACTTGCCCTTCTTCTTCACCCCCGAGGACTCGGCCGACGCCAGACTGCCGGTGATGCCGGACGTGGTGGTGTACGGCTCCACCGCGCCCGCCCGCACCGTCGCTCTGTCCGGCTGGGTGTAGGCGCCGTAGACCCACAGAGACGCGCTGTTGCGGGCCGCCTCGTCGAGGGTCCTGGCGCCCCGCTCATGCCTGGAGCCGACGCTGGCCAGGGGCGTGTCCTCCGGACTGCCGTCCTTGTTGTCGTCGGACGTGCACCACTTCTCCTTGAGCATCGCCGGGGCCGAGAAGCCGATCAAGGGCTTCTCCTCCGGGTCCTTCTCGTCCGAGACATAGCTGGCCCAGGTGGGCGACTTGAGTCCCCATTGCGGTGGCACGTCGAAGGCGACGCCGCTCTTGGGGTTCACCACGACCTTCCAGCCGGGCACGAGCGGCTTCGGACTGTCGACGCCGCGCGGGTTGTCGCTGGTCGGGTCGGTCGACGGGGCGTCGGAGGTGGACTTTGCCGGGCCAGGGTCCGCCGTGTCGTCCTTGTCGCCGCCCAGGACCAGGAAGCCGGTGACACCCGCGGCGATGACGACCGCAGTGGCAGCGGCGACTGCGACGAGGGCCGTTCTCCTGCGGCCGCCGGGTGGAGTTGGCGGCGTACCCATCGGGGCGGTCGGGACACCCCAAGGCGCCTGCCCCTGCTGCTGGTACGGATTGACATGCTGTCCGCCCCCCGGCGGCTGCTCTCCTGGCCACATGGGAGGCAACCCTAGAGGAGGCGCTGAAAAGGCCCCCCGGGAAGGTCCGCTCGCGCAACCACACCACGCTGAGCGGGCCCCCCGTGCTCCACTCCCTCCGGGCCCGTGACCTCCACCCAGAAGCCTTCCGCCCCATCCGCCATGCTCAGTCCTCGGGCCCTTGCTTCCATCAGCCACGAAGACCGTAAGGGGCCTCGGTCAGATGCCGACGTAGGCCGCGAGGTGCTCGCCGGTGAGGGTGGAGCGGGCGGCGACGAGGTCGGCGGGTGTGCCCTCGAAGACGATCTTTCCGCCGTCGTGGCCGGCGCCCGGGCCGAGGTCGATGATCCAGTCGGCGTGCGCCATGACCGCCGGGTGGTGCTCGACGACGACGACCGACTTGCCGGAGTCGACGAGCCGGTCGAGCAGGCCGAGCAGCTGCTCGACGTCGGCGAGGTGGAGGCCGGTGGTCGGCTCGTCGAGGACGTAGACGCCGCCCTTGTCGGCCATGTGGGTGGCCAGCTTGAGCCGCTGCCGCTCGCCGCCGGACAGCGTGGTGAGCGGCTGGCCGAGGCTGAGGTAGCCGAGCCCGACATCGGCGAGCCGGTCGAGGATGCGGTGCGCGGCCGGCGTGTGCGCCTCGCCGCCGCCGAAGAACTCCTCGGCCTCGGCCACCGACATCGCGAGCACCTCGCTGATGTCCTTGCCGCCGAAGGTGTACTCGAGCACCTCGGCCTGGAACCGCTTGCCCTCGCACTCCTCGCAGGGGGCGGCGACGCCGGCCATCATCGCCAGGTCGGTGTAGATGACGCCGGCGCCGTTGCAGGTGGGGCAGGCGCCCTCGGAGTTGGCGCTGAACAGCGCCGGTTTCACACCGTTGGCCTTCGCGAACGCCTTGCGGATCGGGTCGAGCAGTCCGGTGTACGTCGCCGGGTTGCTCCGCCGCGAGCCCTTGATGGCTCCCTGGTCGACCGACACCACGCCCGCGCCGGCCGGGATCGAGCCGTGGACGAGGGAGCTCTTGCCGGAGCCCGCCACGCCGGTGACCACGCAGAGCACCCCGAGCGGTATGTCGACGTCGACGTCCTGCAGGTTGTGCGCCGCCGCGCCGCGGATCTCCAGCGTGCCGGTGGGCTTCCGCACCGTCTCCTTGAGGGCGGCCCGGTCGCCGAGATGGCGGCCGGTGACGGTGCCGCCGCCCCGCAGTCCCTCGACGGTGCCCTCGAAGCAGACGGTGCCGCCCGCCGTACCGGCGCCGGGGCCGAGGTCGACGACGTGGTCGGCGATCGCGATCGTCTGCGGCTTGTGCTCCACGACGAGCACCGTGTTGCCCTTGTCCCGCAGCCGCAGCAGCAGGTCGTTCATCCGCTGGATGTCGTGGGGGTGCAGGCCGATGGTGGGCTCGTCGAAGACGTAGGTGACGTCGGTGAGCGAGGAGCCGAGGTGGCGGATCATCTTGACGCGCTGCGCCTCGCCGCCCGACAGCGTGCCCGACGGCCGGTCGAGCGCGAGGTAGCCGAGGCCGATCTCCCCGAACGAGTCGAGGGTCTGCTGCAGCGCGGTGAGCAGCGGCGCCACCGACGGCTCGTCGAGGCCGCGGACCCATTCGGCCAGGTCGCTGATCTGCATCGCGCAGGCGTCGGCGATGTTGACCCCCTTGATCTTCGACGACCGGGCCGCCTCGCCGAGCCGGGTGCCATCGCACTCGGGGCAGACGGTGAACGTCATCGCCCGCTCCACGAACGCGCGGATGTGCGGCTGCAGCGCGTCGATGTCCTTGGACAGCATCGACTTCTGGATCTTCGGGATCAGGCCCTCGTACGTCAGGTTGATGCCGTCGACCTTGATCTTGGTCGGCTCCTTGTGGAGGAGGTCGTTCAGCTCCCTCTTGGTGTACTTGCGGATCGGCTTGTCCGGGTCGAAGAAGCCGCAGCCGGTGAAGATGCGGCCGTACCAGCCGTCCATGCTGTAGCCGGGGATCGTGAGCGCACCCTCGCTGAGCGACTTGCTGTCGTCGTAGAGCTGGGTGAGGTCGATGTCGGAGACCGTGCCCCGGCCTTCGCAGCGCGGACACATGCCGCCGGTGCGGGTGAAGGTCGCCTTCACCGTCTTCTTCGCGCCGCGCTCGACGGTGATCGCACCGCTCGCCCGGACCGAGGGGACGTTGAAGGCGTACGCGCTGGGCGGGCCGATGTGCGGCGTGCCGAGCCGGCTGAAGAGGATGCGCAGCATGGCGTTGGCGTCGGTGGCGGTGCCGACCGTGGAGCGGGGGTCGGCACCCAACCGCTGCTGGTCGACGATGATCGCGGTCGTCAGCCCTTCGAGTACGTCGACCTCGGGCCGCGCCAGCGTCGGCATGAAGCCCTGCACGAAGGCGCTGTAGGTCTCGTTGATCAGCCGCTGCGACTCCGCGGCGATCGTGTCGAACACCAGCGAGCTCTTGCCCGAGCCGGAGACACCGGTGAACACCGTCAGCCGGCGCTTCGGGATCTCGATGCTGACGTCCTTGAGGTTGTTCACGCGCGCGCCGTGCACGCGGATCACATCGTGGCTGTCGGCACCGTGCAGCGCAGGCGACTGCGTGTCCGTCCTCGTGGCCATGCTCATCGTGTCTCCATCTGTTGGGCGGGGCCGCGTTCGCGGTCTCCGTCGGCGTCGCCTGGCTCGATCTGACCGGCTTCGAGCGTACGTCTGGTTCTCCTTCGCTTCGGCCCGTGGAGCCTGTGGCCCCGGCCACGCGGCGTGCCTGCCGAGGGGGTCAGACCAACCAGCGGCCGTCGCGCATCAGCTCGCGGTCGGGCAGCTCGTTCACCTCGCGGCAGGCCTGGATGCGGCGCGGGGAGATGGGTTCGGCACTCATCGGTCCTGAAGCAGGCCGAGGACGTTGCCGTCGGGGTCGGTGACGGTGGCCACCAGGCGGCCGCCACCGACGTCGTGCGCGGGCTCCTTCACGGTGGCACCCGCGGCGGTCACCTCGGCCAGCTTCGCCTCGAGGTCCGGCACGTGCCAGTAGGCCACCGGTGAGGTCATGCCCTGCGGTCCACCGCCCGGCACCAGCCCGATGTGCTGGCCCGCGACCTCGAAGCCGACGTAGTAGGACTCGTCGGTCTGCGGGGGTACGCCGAGCAGGGCTGCATACACCGCCTTGGCCGTCGCCAGGTCGGAAACGGGATGCAGCACGGTCTTGATCCCCTGGTTGGAAGAGCCGGTCGCGGTCATGGTCACTCCTGAAGTCGTGGTCCGGTCGGGATTGTCTGGCTGGAGACGAACGGGAAGTCCGGAAATCGATGTCCCGACGGTCACGCTAGGTGCGGCGCGGGGGTCCGCGCTTCTCGATTCCTGATCGGTCTGGTCGGTCTGGTCTGGTCGGTCTGGTCACCTGTTTCGCGACGCACGACGGGATCCCCGCCGTCGCGCGCGTCGCGTGGCGCCGCGTCAAGCCTCAGCGGCTGAGACCGAGCACGACAGGTATCGTCCCCCTGCTGCACCGGCCTGGTTTTTCTGAGGCGCTGAGCCCGCCGGCCGAACGGCTCGGCGTGCTACGGGAGTTCCAGCCGACCATGTCCGCCCGCCGGGCCCGCGAGGCCGCCCTGCATACGAACGCGGCGGCGTACACCGACGCGGTGTCGGAGTACGCCGCCCTCGGGGGGACTGACGAGTTGCGGGAGGCAGCCCGCGCTGTCATGGCGGCTACTTCGGGTCGCGGTTGAACAACGCCATCGACCAGCGGTGGCCGAGCGCGGACAGGCCGACGCACCAGGCGATCGCGATCCACCAGTTGTTGCCGATCTCGCTGCCGAGCAGCAGGCCGCGCAGGGTCTCGATGGCGGGCGTGAACGGCTGGTACTCGGCGATCGGCTGGAACCAGCCCGGCATCGTGTCGGCCGGGATGAAGGCGCTGGAGATGAGCGGGAGGAGGATCAGCGGCATGGCCATGTTGCTGGCCGCCTCGGCGTTCGGGCTGGCCATGCCCATCCCGACCGCGATCCAGGTGAGCGCCAGGGCGAACAGCGCGAGCAGCCCGAACGCCGCCAGCCACTCCAGGGCCGTGGCGTCCGTGGACCTGAAGCCGATGGCCACGGCGACGGCACCGACGAGGACCAGGCTGGCGAGCACCTGCAGCACGCTGCCGATGACGTGCCCGAAGAGCACGGAGCCGCGGTAGATCGCCATCGTACGGAAGCGGGCGATGAGGCCCTCGGCCATATCGGTGGAGACGGACACCGCGGCCCCGATCACGGTGCTGCCGATGGTCATCATGAGGATGCCCGGGACGATATAGGCGATGTAGTCGGAGCGGTCGGCGCCGCCGCCACCGATGCCCGCGCTCATCACGTCGCCGAAGATGTAGACGAAGAGCAGCAGCAGCATGATCGGCGTGAGCAGCAGGTTCAGGGTGAGGGACGGGTAGCGCCGCGCGTGCAGCAGGTTGCGGCGCAGCATCGTGTTCGAGTCGCGGACGGCGAGGGAGAGGGCGCTCATCGGACAGCCTCCTTGGACTGGTTGGGGACGTTGGTTCCGCCGGTCAGGGCGAAGAACACGTCGTCGAGGTCGGGCGTGTGCACGGTCAGCTCGTCCGCCTCGACGCCGGCGGAGTCCAGCCGGTCGAGGATGGAGCGCAGCTCGCGCTGGGTGCCGTCGCTGGGGATCTGCAGCGCCAGCGCCTCGTCGTCCCGCGTGACCTCGCGCAGCGCGATGGCGGCGCTCTGATAGGCGGACGGGTCGGAGAAGCGGAGCCGGACGTGCCCGCCGGGGATGAGCCGCTTGAGCTCCTCGGCGGTGCCCTCGGCGGCGATCTTGCCGTCGTTCAGCACCGCGATGCGGTCGGCGAGCTCGTCGGCCTCCTCCAGGTACTGGGTGGTGAGGAAGACGGTGACGCCGTCGGAGACCAGCTCGCGGATGATCTGCCACATGTTGTGGCGGCTGCGCGGGTCGAGGCCGGTGGTCGGTTCGTCGAGGAAGATGATCCGCGGGTCGCCGACCAGGGTCATGGCGATGTCGAGGCGGCGCTTCATGCCGCCGGAGTAGGTGGAGACGGGCTTCTTCGCGGCCTCCACCAGGTCGAAGCGCTCGAGGAGTTCGGCGGCGGTGCGGTGGCCCTCGCGGCGGGAGAGGTGGTGCAGGTCCGCCATGAGGAGCATGTTCTCCTCGCCGGTGATCAGGCCGTCGACGGCGGAGAACTGCCCGGTGACGCCGATCGCGGCGCGCACCGTCTGCGGGTCGGCGGCCAGGTTGTGGCCGCCGACGTGCAGGTCTCCGGCGTCGGCGGTGATGAGGGTGGAGAGGATCTTGACGGCGGTGGTCTTGCCGGCGCCGTTCGGGCCGAGCAGGGAGAAGATCGTTCCTTCGGGGACGGCCAGGTCGACGCCGTCGAGCACGACCTTGTCGCCGTAGGACTTGCGCAGCCCGTTCGCCGTGATGGCCAAGTTGGTCATGAGGGGTGCTCCTTCAGAGGCTGCGGGCGGTGATGTCGCCGTGGGAGGTGGTGGCGCGGATGTCGAGTTCGGCGGTGCCGTCGTTCTTGAGGGCGTTGCTGACGCGGCCGTAGTCGGTGCCGGCGTCCAGGGCGGCCGAGACGCCGGCGGCGGCGGCGACCGAAATGTCGCCGGACTGGGTGCGGAGCACGACCGTGCCGCGCACGGCCTCGGTGATCCGGATGTCGCCCCTTGCGGTGCTGATCTCCGCGGGGCCGCCCAGCCGGCCGACCTCGACGTCGCCGTCGATCGCAGTGAGGCGGACGCTCGCGGCCTCGTCGATCTTGATCTGGCGGTACGCGCCTTCGAAGGCGACGTCGCCGAGGCGTCCGACGCCGCGGAGCTCGGCGCTGGCCGTCTTCGCCTCGATGCGGGAGCCGGCGGGCAGTTGGACGGTGACCTCGATGGATCCGGAGGGGCCGAAGAGCTGGTTGCTGGGGGCCTGGGCCGTGATCCGCAGGACGCCGTCGGCGTAGGCGACGGTGGTCTGCTCCGCCGCCTTCACGTCACGGCTCTTGGAGGGGTTGGCAGGCAGGACCTCGACGGTGGTGTCGGCGCGGTCGGCGGCGATGAACTGCACGCGTCCCGCGGGGATGTCGAGGACGGCGGAGATCGGGGCGGGGGTGTCGAACTTCTGCATCGTGCTCTCCTGTGACTCGTTGTTTCGGATGTTGGAAAAGCTACGTTGCATTCCCATACTCCGCAACTAGCTCGTTGCGTCGGATAGTCATCGATGCAGGTGAAAGCTAGGAGATCGTTGCAACAAGCTCAGATTCAATGCAACGACAGTCACCTGTTCGTTGCAATGAATTGGGAGTGAACGCTATAGCGGAGGCACCCAAGCAGCATGAAGGGCGGAGCGGGCCCGCGAGATCCTCCACGCGAAAGCCGAAACGACCTCAGGCGGCACTGCCGCGCCAAGTTCAGATCGCGGATAGACAGCCGTCTTGAGCAGGTGGCGTGAGACGGGGACATGTGGCGCCGCGTCAAGCCTCAGCGGCGCGCCACGCGTGACAGGGCACACTTTTGCAAGCAGCTGCTTGCAAAAGTTAGCGGGGATGTCGCAGTATCGAGGTATGGCATCACTCAACGTCGGCAATCTCGGTGACTACCTCCGCGAGCAGCGGCGCAACGCGCAGCTCTCGTTGCGGCAGCTCGCCGACGCCGCCGGGGTGTCGAATCCGTACCTCAGCCAGATCGAGCGCGGGCTGCGCAAGCCCAGCGCCGAGGTGTTGCAGCAGGTTGCGAAGGCGCTGCGGATCTCGGCCGAGACGCTGTACGTACGGGCCGGGATTCTGGACGAGCGCGAGCGGGACGAGCTGGAGACGCGGGCCGTCATCCTCGCCGACCCGTCGATCAACGAGCGGCAGAAGCAGGTTCTGCTGCAGATCTACGACTCGTTCCGCAAGGAGAACGGCTTCGACGCCGATACGGATAAGGACACCGCCGATGACGGCCCCCGCACGGCCGACGGAAGTGGTGCCGATGGACCCGCAGCAACCCGTACGTGAACCCGAACTCTGACTCTGCGATCCGGGAGGACCACAGTCATGGCCATCGCTGATGACCTGCGCAAGACGTTCACCGACCCGACCCCCCTCTACTTCGCGGCCGGCACGGCCGACCTCGCCGTGCAGCAGGCCAAGAAGGTGCCCGCGCTGATCGAGCAGCTGCGGGCGGAGGCCCCCGCGCGGTTCGAGGCGGTGCGGGACACCGACCCGAAGGCCGTGCAGGCGAAGGTGACCGCCCAGGCCAAGGAGGCCCAGGCCACCGTCCAGGCCAAGGTCACCGAGGTGCTCGAGAACCTCGACACCGACCTGAAGAAGCTGGGCGAGACCGCCCAGGACCTGGCGCTGCGGGGCGTGGGTGTGGCCGCCGAGTACGCGGTTCGCGCCCGTGAGACGTACGAGAAGGTCGCCGAGCACGGTGAGCAGACCGTGAAGGCCTGGCGCGGTGAGGCCGCCGACGAGATCGCCGAGATCGCGGTCGCCGTCGAGCCGAATACGGACGGGCCCAACGGCGGTGAGTCCAAGAGCTCCGAGGCCAAGGCGAACGGCACCTCGGTGAAGAGCACCCCCGAGGCGAAGGCCACGGTGCAGGGCGAGCCCAAGGCCGCCGCGCCGGCTCCCCGCAAGGCCCCGGCCCGTAAGCCGGTGGCCAAGAAGAGCAGCCCCTCTTCCGGGAAGTAAGACCCGGAAAGCAGGATCCAAGGCCGACAGACACAGTCACGGGCCGGGCACGTCATCCGTGCCCGGCCCGTTGTCGGGGTACGTACGGGGGTACGTTGGCCGCGAGGCGCTTCACATCACTCTCTAGGCGGTGCTCAGCATGTTGATGGCCGGATTCGACAGTCTCCTGTGGCTGGTGCTCAACCTGGTCATGCTTGTCCTGGCTGTGGTCGCGATGGTCATGGCCGCCATGGCGCGCGAGGACGCGTACCGCGCCGCCGACAAGCAGACCAAGATGTTCTGGCTGATCCTGCTGGGTGTCACGGTCGCGGTGAATCTCTTCCTGCAGATGCTGTTCCTGCAGATCGCCGGCTTGATCGCGACGATCGTCTTCCTGGTCGACGTGCGCCCCGCGCTCCGGCAGGTCTCGGGCGGCCGCGGCCGCCGCGGCGGCTCCAGCAGCGACGGTCCTTACGGTCCGTACAACGGCGGGCGATAGGCGGAGGTAGGCGGGCGCCAGGACCGCGGTAGGCGGCGGTAGGCGGGCGCCAGGACCGCGGTAGGCGGCGGTAGGCGGGCGCCAGGACCGCGGTAGGCGGGGAGCCAGGACCGGGCCCGATGAGTCCGGCCCCTGGCCCCGTACCCTCCGTCAGCGCACGCGGTCCAGCAGCAGCACCGCCACGTCGTCCGTCAGGTCGCCGCCGTTCAGCTCCCGCACCTCTGCCACCGCGGCCTCCAGCAGTGCCTCGCCGCGGAGCCCGTCCGCCAGCCGGCGGTTGATCATCTCGACCATGCCGTCCTGGCCCAGGCGCTCCCCGTCCGGGGAGGTCCGGCCCTCGATGAGCCCGTCCGTGTACATCATCAGGCTCCAGGCCGCGCCCAGCTCGACCTGGCGGCGCGGCCAGCGGGCGTTCGGCAGCAGGCCGAGCGCCGGGCCCCCGTTCTCGTACGGGAGCAGCTGTGCGGCCTGACCCTTGCGGGCGATCAGCGGGGACGGGTGGCCGGCCAGGCACAGGCCCGCGCGGCGCCCGTCGGGCGCGATGTCGACCGTGCAGAGCGTCGCGAAGATCTCCTCGCTCTCCCGCTCGTGCTCCAGCACCTGCTGCAGCGTGGAGAGCAGCTCGTCGCCGCACAGACCCGCGAACGTCAGCGCCCGCCACGCGATCCGCAGCTCCACGCCGAGCGCCGCCTCGTCCGGCCCGTGGCCGCAGACGTCGCCGATCATGGCGTGGACCGTGCCGTCCGGGGTGCGGACGGTGTCGTAGAAGTCGCCGCCGAGCAGGGCGCGGGAGCGACCCGGCCGGTAGCGGGCCGCGAACCGCAGATCAGAGCCCTGGAGGAGGGGAGTGGGCAGCAGGCCACGCTCCAGGCGCGCGTTCTCCTGCGCCCGCAGCCGCGACTCGGCCAGCTTCACCTGTGCGGTGTCCGCGCGCTTGCGTTCGACGGCGTACCGGATGGCGCGGCTCAGGGTCCGGCCGTCCAGCTCGTTGCGGAGCAGGAAGTCCTGTGCTCCGACGCGCACCGCCTCGGCCGCCCGCTCGGCGTCCGCCTCGGCGGTCAGCGCCAGCACGGCGTGACGCGGCGCGAGGCGCATGACGTGCCGCAGCACGGCGAGCTCGTCGGCGTCCTCGCCGGACCGGCCGCGTACCCGCCCGGGCAGGGCGAGGTCGACGAGGATGCAGTGGATGTCGTCCGTGAGCAGCCGCTCGGCCTCGGTGAGGTTGCGGGCGGTACGGATGCGGACACGGGTGCCTGCCGCATCGAGCATTTCGGGGACGGTGAAGGTGCCCGCCGGGTCGTCCTCGATGACGAGGAGGGTGAGGTCGCTGCCGTTGGTCGTCTCGGTGACGGTGTCGCGCATGGGCGGTACGGAGACAGGGGGTACGGCGGCGGCCGGTACTGCGACGGGTGAACCGGTCCGCTGCCGCGGAACGGGTACGGGCATCTGTCTGGTTTCCTTCCCTCCCCCCGAGGGCGCGGCAGGTCGACGATCGACGTCCCGCCAGACGGGGACCATAGCGGTAGCGGGCGGTGGAGCGGAATGGTGTGACGAGAAGATCGGATGGCATATGCCGCGCATCGGGAGGTAGTTGCCCCGCCGGTGATGACGAACGTCACGCGTCGCAGGTGACCGGGGTCACGCGACCACCGCGTGACCCCCGTCACCGCGAGGGCAGTTAGGTGGTCCCGCTCACGTTTGCCCCACCCGTACGGGTGTAAGTCACTGCATACGGTGCGTACAAGACATACGACGCCTCTCAACGCCCCACGAAGACTACTTGTCCGGGCGCACGACCCCGAGGATCGCCATCGAACCGGCGCCTGCGAGCGTCACGTTCCGCCCCGGGCGCGGTGCGTGCACGATCGCCCCGTCGCCCACGTACATCCCCACATGGCTGGCGTCGGCGTGGTAGATGATCAGGTCGCCGGGCCGCATGTCCTTGATGTCGATGCGCGGCAGCAGTCGCCACTGCTCCTGCGAGGTCCTCGGGATGCCCCGCCCCGCGGCCGCCCACGCCTGCGAGGTCAGCCCGGAGCAGTCGTACGAACCCGGCCCCTCGGCGCCCCACACGTACGGCTTGCCGATCTGCGCGGTCGCGAAGGCGATGGCCTTCCTGCCCTGCTCGCTCGCGCTGCCGGCGGCGATGTTCTTGAGGACACCGGAGCTCAGCCAGGCCGTCTGCGCCCGGTACGCCGCGTCCTCCTCCAGCTTCAGCAGCCGCTCCCGCTCCGCCTTCTCCAGCTGCGACTCGATCTTCTTCGCGGCGGCGATCTGCTTGTTGATCTCCTTCTTGGCCTTCTCCTGCCTGACCCGGTTGGCCTCCAACTTGGTCCACTGGGCGCCGGCCTCCTTGGTGTACGCCGCCAAGTCGGCCTGGGTCTGCTCGAGTTCGCCGATGAGATCCTTCGTCGCCTTCTGGCCCTGCTGGAAGCGGCCCGCGCTGTCGAGGAAGAGTTGCGGGTCGTCCGTGAGCATCAGCTGGGCCTCGGGCGGCAGCCCGCCGCCCCGGTACTGGGCGCGGGCCGCGGCGCCCGCGCGGTCCTTGAGGTCGGCGATCCTGTCCTGGCCCTTCACTATCTCCTGGGCCAGCTTCACGATCTCGGCCGACTGCTTCTTCGCCTGCTCCTCGGCGAGGTTGTACGCGTCGGTGGCGGTCGCGGCCTTGGCGTAGAGGCTGTCGAGCTCCAACCGGATCTCTTCGAGGCTCTTCTTCGGGGGCGCGGGCGGGCCCGGCTCGGGCGCGGCGGGCGCAGCGGCCGCGGCGGGGGCCAGGGGCGTCGAAGGTGCCGCGAACGCCTGGCCCGGGGCCGCCAGCAACGTCACGGCGCAGACCACGGTGATCGCGGCGGCAGCACAGCGGCGTCGGTTCACAAGCTCCCCCTTTTAAATGTGATTTACCGTCAGTAACTTACGCACGACGTCGTGATGGTGCCACGCCCTCCGCAAAAGCGACAGGGCCACGCGCCGGATCGAGCCCGATCACACCCATCCGTCAGAGACGAACAAACCCGCCGCCGCGTTCCCCGCGCACCCGTCTTGCCGTCCGTTCAGCCGGAATTGGGTGCCAGGGCGGGCCAGTTCACGGTGACTTCGCCCTGTCGCCACCGGCGCAGCCCGTCCGAACCCGCCCCCGTCAGCGGCCAGTCGGCGGACAGGTCCCGAACGGCCCTCACCCACCGCTGGCGCGCGCCCAAAGAGGCGTACGGTGCCGACGCCGCCCACGCCCGGTCGAAGTCCCGCAGGAACGCGTGCACGGGCTCGCCCGGAACGTTCCGGTGGATGAGCGCCTTGGGCAGCCGCTCCGCCAGGTCCGACGGCCGCTCCAGCGAGCCCAGCCGGGTGGCGAACGTCACCGTCCGCGGCCCCTCGGGCCCCAGTGCCACCCATACGTGCCGCCGGCCGATCTCGTCGCACGTCCCCTCGACCAGCAGACCGCCCGGCGCGAGGCGGGCGCACAGCCGCTCCCAGACCTCGGCGACCTGGTCCTCGTCGTACTGGCGCAGCACGTTCGCCGCCCGTATGAGCAGCGGCCGCTGCGGCAGCGGGACCTCGAAGCCGCCGTGCACGAAGCGCAGCCCCTCCCGCTCGTACGGGCGCGCCGCCGCGACCCGGGCCGGTTCGATCTCTATGCCGACGACCTCGGTGCGCGGCTCGGCGGCGCGCAGCCGCTGCAGCAGCTCGACGGCGGTCCAGGGGGCGGCCCCGTACCCGAGATCCACCGCGACCGGCGCGGCGGCCGAGCGGCGCAGCGCCGGGCCGTGCACGGCGGCGATCCAGCGGTCCATGCGGCGCAGCCGGTTCGGATTGGTGGTGCCACGGGTCACCGCGCCCACAGGGCGGCTCGGGGGCGGGGTGGTGCGCGGGGACATGTGAACGAGGGTAAGGGCGGGCTCAGGGCATATACGACACGCCGGGTGCAGGGGATGCGCTGAGCAATGATTCGGCAAAGAGGAAATGAAAGAGACGGTTCCGCTGTTGTGGCCCCTGAAGGGCTGCGAGCGCCCTTCCTCGGCATGCCCGTCCTCAGGCACGCCCGAGCAGCGAGCGCACCCGAGCGGAGAGGACCGTCCACGTGAGCCAGTACGTGTCCCGGCTCGCCGGAACCCTGGCGTCGCCGCCACGGTTGCGGCTTCCCGGGCAGCACCGCAGGCCGCGCCGCATCGCCATGCTCAGCGTGCACACCTCCCCCCTGCACCAGCCGGGGACGGGCGACGCGGGCGGCATGAACGTCTACATCGTGGAGCTCGCCAAGCGGCTCGCCGCCATCGGCATCGAGGTGGAGATCTTCACCCGGGCGACCACGGGCGGCATGGCCCCGGTCGTCGAGCTCGCGCCCGGCGTGCTCGTCCGGCACGTGGACGCGGGGCCCTACGAGGGCCTGGCCAAGGAGGACCTCCCGGCCCAGCTGTGCGCCTTCACCCACGGCGTGATGCAGGCCTGGGCGGGCCACCGGCCCGGCCACTACGACCTGGTCCACTCCCACTACTGGCTCTCCGGCCATGTCGGCTGGCTCGCCGCCGAGCGCTGGGGCGTCCCCCTCGTCCACGCCATGCACACCATGGCCAAGGTCAAGAACGCCGCGCTCGCCGAGGGCGACACCCCCGAGCCCGCGGCCCGCGTGATCGGCGAGACCCAGATTGTCGACGCCGCCGACCGGCTGATCGCCAACACGGCGGAAGAGGCCGGCGAGCTGATCCGCCACTACGACGCGGACCCCGCCAAGGTCGCCGTCGTCCACCCCGGCGTGAACCTGGAGCGCTTCCGCGTCGCCGACGGCCGGGCCGCCGCCCGCGCCCGTCTCGGCCTCCCGCAGGACGCCGTGATCCCGCTGTTCGCCGGCCGTATCCAGCCGCTGAAGGCCCCTGACGTACTGCTGAGCGCGGTCGCGCTGCTGCTGGAGCAGGACCCCTCCCTGCGTCACCGCATCGTCGTCCCCGTCGTCGGCGGGCCGAGCGGCAGTGGTCTCGCCAGGCCGGAGGGCCTGCAGAAGCTGGCGGCCCGGCTCGGGATCGCCGACGTCGTACGGTTCAGGCCGCCGGTCGCCCAGAGCCGCCTCGCGGACTGGTTCCGCGCCGCGTCCGTGCTGGTCATGCCCTCGTACAGCGAGTCCTTCGGTCTGGTCGCCATAGAGGCACAGGCGACGGGCACACCGGTCGTCGCGGCCTCCGTCGGCGGCCTCCCGGTCGCGGTACGGGACGGGGAGACCGGCTTCCTGGTGCCCGGACACGACCCGGCGGACTACGCCCGCGCGCTGCGCCGCTTCGTGGACGACCCGCAGCTGACGGGCCGCATGGGCGCCGCGGCGGCACGCCACGCGCGTGGCTTCGGCTGGGACACGGCGGCATCGGCCACCGCGGACGTGTACACCGCGGCGATGCACGAGCACCGCCGTCGCGTACGCTCCCACCATGGCTGACGTGCTGAAGGTCCTCGAGCAGACGCTCACGGACGCCGAGCTCGAATGGGAGAGCCCCCAGCCGGGCTCGTACGTCGTGAAGCTGCCGGGCACCCGAAAGCTGTCGACGACCTGCTCGCTGATCGTGGGTCAGCACTCGCTGTCCCTCAACGCCTTCGTCATCCGCCACCCGGACGAGAACGAGGCGGGCGTCCACCGCTGGCTGCTGGAGCGCAATCTCAAGCTGTACGGCGTGAGTTACGCGATCGACCCGCTCGGCGACATCTACCTGGTCGGCAAGCTGCCGCTCTCGGTCATCACGCCCGAGGAGCTGGACCGGCTGCTCGGCACGGTGCTGGAAGCGGCGGACGGCGGTTTCAACAGCCTGCTGGAGCTGGGTTTCGCGACCGCCATCCGCAAGGAGTACGCGTGGCGGGTGGCGCGCGGCGAGTCCACGCGCAATCTCGACGCGTTCACTCATCTGACCCAGCGCCCGGCGAAGTAATCGCCGCCGATCCACCTTCTGTTCAACCCCTTCCCTGCCCTGCCTGGGCCGTGCCATGCTCGCCGCCGACGTAGACATGAACGGCGTTCACATGCATGGAAGGCGTGGCGCATGGATCAGCTGACCAGACGGGGCCTGCTCGGCGGTGCGATAGCCGTGGCGGCGGTCGCCGTGTCCGGCGGTACGGCGACGGCCGCCGCTCCCCGGACCGCAGCAGCACCCCTGACGCAGGAGACCGCAACACTCTGGCGGGAGTTCGCCATGTCTCCGTACACCCATCCCCAGATCCCGTTCGTGGGCAGGGCGGGACAGCGCGGCGGATCCGCGGACCTCCCCCGGCGGCCCGTCGTGGCGAACGTCCTGCACTTCGGGGCGAAGCCCGACGGCTCGGCGGACGCCGCCCCCGCGATCAACCGTGCCGTCGCCGCTGCCGGCGAACGCGGCGGCGGCACGGTCATCGTCCCGCCCGGCACGTACCGCATCGACGACGTCATCCGCATCGGTCACAGCAACGTCGTCCTGCGCGGCGCCGGCAGCGGCCGCACCAAGCTCGTCGCGACGAAGAACCTCACCGAGCTCATCGGCCAGTACGGCAGCCGCTACGGCGGCGACAAGTCCAGCTGGTCCTGGGCGGGCGGTCTCATCTGGCTCTGCCCGCAGGCGCGTTACGAGAGCCTCACCGCCGCCATCAAGGCCAAGGCCTGGCCCTTCGAGGGCTGGACCGGCAACAGGCGCGACGAGTGGAGCAGCCTCACCACCGTCCGGCCCGCCCGCCGCGGCGACCGCTCCGTCACCGTCGACGACCCGTCGGCGCTGCGGCGCGGACAGCTCGTCCTGCTGCGCCTCGCCGACGACGCCGGACACACGCTGCTGGAACACATGGCGGGCGACGGCCCCGGCCCCGAGGCGTACTACTGGGACGACAAGACCAAGCTCACCTCGTACGTCCCCTACGAATGGCCGGTCCGCATCGCCCGCGTCGACGGCACCCGCGTCACGCTGGAGCGTCCGCTGCCCCTCGACGTACGCCCCGAATGGGACCCGCGCCTGACCACGCACGTCGAGGCGCTGACCGGCTCCGGCGTCGAGGGACTGACGCTGGAGGCGATCGAGACCCCGCAGTCGCCCCATCTGCTCGACAAGGGCTACAACGGCGTCACCTTCCAGTGCGCGTACGACTGCTGGGCCGACGACATCACCGTCCGCCACGTCGACAACGGCTTCGGACTCGTCGCCGCCTCCGCCTGCACGCTGCGCCGCACCCGGGTCGCGGGCCGCGGCTCGCACCACCCGTACTTCTGCCGCGAGGGCGCGCACGACAACCTCGTCGAGGACTTCGTCATCGAGCAGCGCACCGTGCCCGCCCCGGCCGGCACGCAGCTGCACGGCATCAACGTCGAGGGCCTGTCCAGCTACAACGTCTGGTCCCGCGGCGTGATGGAGATGGGCACCTTCGACACGCACCGCGGGATGCCCTTCGCGAACGTACGGACCGAGATCACCGTCAGCAACAACGGGCGCCACGGCGGCGACGCGTCCGCAGGACCCCTTTACGGCGCCCGCTTCACCCACTGGAACGTCACGGTGACCAACGAACGGGCGGGTCTCGTACGGATCGACGGGATCGCCCCCTACAGCGCGACCGTCGGCATCTCCGCGGTGCGGGAGTTCGACCAGATCGATGTCCCGGATTTCACCGGGGCGCTCAACTCGCGGATCGAGGCGTACGGTTCGCCCGGCGCCGTACGGCCGCGGAATCTGTACGAGGCGCAGCGCACGCTCGGGCGGTAGCCCTTCCCTTCCGCCGGCGTGCGGGCGGCGTCGACGGACAACGCCCTGGCGCCTTGGGGGACCTCAGGCATCCGCCTTCTCCGGAGCCTCGGCCGTGACCGGAACGGTCGAGGCTCCCGGGGATCCGGTCGCGTCCGCAGGCCCGGCCTCCGGCAGACCCCGCATCAGCAGCCAGTACCCCAGCGCCGCCACCGTGCCGATCGCCGCGCACGACCCCCACAGCCACTCGGAGCCGAAGCGGTCGATGACGTACCCCGCCATGAGCGGTGCGACGAGCGCCGCGACCGACCAGGACATCGTGTAGACGCCCTGGTAGCGGCCGCGCCCGTGGACGGGGGAGAGCCGGACCACCAGGCCCATCTGGGTGGGGGAGTTGACGATCTCGGCCAGCGTCCAGACGCACACGGTCAGCGCGTACACGCCGATCGACCCGGCGAAGGCCGTCAGCCCGAAGCCGTACCCGGCGAGCAGTGCGGAGATCACCAGGAGCCGCTGCGGGTCGCGGTGCTCGATGAAGCGGGTGACCGGGATCTGCAGGGCGACGATCAGCACACCGTTGACCGCGATGACGAGCCCGTAGTCGGAAGGGGACCAGCCGTCCAGGCCCATGGCCACCGGCAGCCCGACCGACCCCTGCATGAAGATCAGCGAGATGAGGAAGGAGAGTCCGACGACTCCCATGAACCGCCCGTCCCGCAGGACGGTGCCGAGCCCGGTCTCCGCGTCGCTCTTCTCGGCGGCGGCGCTGCGCTCGGGCCGGGACTCCGGCAGCTTGACGAAGACCAGCACCGCGCAGAGGAGCGTGAGTGCGGCCTCGCCGAGGAAGCCCGCGAGATAGCTGTACTCGGCGATGAGGCCGGCGCACGCGGAGGAGATGGCGAAGCCCAGGTTGATCGCCCAGTAGTTGAGCGCGAAGGCCCGCACCCGGTCCTCGGGGCGCACGATGTCCGCCATCATCGCCTGCACCGCGGGGCGGGACGCGTTGCTGGTCATGCCGACGAGGCAGGCGACGGCCGCGATCGCCACCGGGTGCTCCATGAAGCCGAGCAGCGCGACGGACAGAGCGGTCGAGGTCTGCGCGATCAGCATCGTGGGCCGCCGCCCCAGCCGGTCGGCCATCACCCCGGCGCCGAGCGACGAGACGACGCCGCCGAGTCCGTGCAGGGCGGCGACGAGTCCGGCGTACGAGGCCGAATAGCCCCGATCCAGGGTGAGATAGAGAGCCATGAACGTGGCGACGAAGCCGCCGAGGCGGTTGACCAGGGTGCTGGCCCACAGCCACCAGAACTCCCGGGGAAGGCCCGAGACGCTCTCCTTCGCGGCCCGTCTGAGCGCTGCTACGGACATGCGGGCTTCCCCCCGGTCGGTAAGTGGTGCTGCAGTGATTGGCAACTTACAAGCCGGGTGCTCCGCCGCGCTACTCAATTGACGGCGGACGTCAATCGTCGGCCGCGTCGGGCGTCGATTAGGCTCGGGCCCATGGCCGACGCGACGTACAAGTTGATCCTGCTCCGCCACGGCGAGAGCGAGTGGAACGCGAAGAACCTGTTCACCGGCTGGGTGGACGTCAACCTCACCGAGAAGGGCGAGAAGGAGGCTGTCCGCGGCGGTGAGCTGCTCAAGGACGCCGGCCTGCTCCCCGACGTACTCCACACCTCGCTCCAGAAGCGCGCCATCCGCACCGCCCAGCTCGCGCTGGAGGCCGCGGACCGCCACTGGATCCCCGTGCACCGCTCCTGGCGTCTGAACGAGCGCCACTACGGCGCGCTGCAGGGCAAGGACAAGGCCCAGACCCTCGCCGAGTTCGGCGAGGAGCAGTTCATGCTGTGGCGCCGCTCGTACGACACCCCGCCGCCGGTCCTCGCGGACGGCACGGAGTTCTCGCAGAGCGACGACCCGCGCTACGCGACGATCCCGACCGAGCTGCGCCCGCGCACCGAGTGCCTCAAGGACGTCGTCGAGCGCATGCTGCCGTACTGGTACGACGGCATCGTCCCGGACCTGCTGGCCGGCCGCACGGTCCTGGTCGCCGCCCACGGAAACTCCCTCCGCGGACTGGTCAAGCACCTCGACGGCATCTCGGACGCCGACATCACGGGCCTCAACATCCCGACCGGCATCCCGCTCGTCTACGAGCTCGACGCCGACTTCAAGCCCGTCAAGCCCGGCGGCACCTACCTCGACCCGGAGGCCGCGGCGGCGGCCATCGAGGCGGTCAAGAACCAGGGCAAGAAGAAGTAGGTTTCGTGATCATGCCTCCCACCTGCGCGTATGGCGCGGATGGGAGGCATTTTCACGCCGTGGTCCCTCTCTGGGCCCTCAGTTCCCCGAGTCCTGCGGTCGGAGAGCCCGTCCGAGAGCCTTCCGGGCCCGTTAGGTGGGCGTACTCGGCAAGGGCCTTGATGCTCTCCCCGGCGTCCAGCAGAACGGACGCGTAGAAGTGCCTGAGGGCGTGCATGCCGTGCTCGCGGGCAGCGGCGTGCTCGCGGCTCTTGGCCTTCGGGATGACATCGACCTTGGCGAGGGCGGGCTTCCACTGTTCTTCGTTCAGCGACGTACGCCAGACGTCCCCGCCTAATGACCGTGAGGTCGGCGGAGGCGATGGTGCTCCAGGGCATGCCCCGAATACCTGCAGTGCACAGCCTGCTGCCTCTGCACCTGGCGGGCGCCTTGCCGCACGGTGATCACCGCTGCGACACCGCTGAGAAAGCCTCCGGTACCTGTCAACCCGGCGATCACGAGAGTCAACACGCCAGCGAGATTAGTAGGGGCTGGTCCGCCCTCATCATTGGTTCCACCGCCACCGTCAGTGAGAACGGGGCTAGAACTGGAGGCAGGCTGAAGGAAGGTGAGGGTATCGGTGATGAACCACTCCACCGCGAGCGTGCAGAAGCAGATCGCGAAGGCGACGAGCGCGATGATCTGCCATCGCAGCGCGGCACGGATGCCCTTCGGTTGACACCGGGCGGCGGATACAGCGACGCCTGTCGAAGGCCGCTCAGGACGATTCAGCATCTGGCTCACTCCCCATCTCAGCGGGCGCCACACCTCCGTGTAAACCCATGCCTTAATTGCGCCCTAGCTGCCGATTCGCGTCATGGCACTTCATTTCGGGACTTGACAAGGGAGCCAGCGAGTTACCTCAGAAACGTCCGCTGTGCCGGGGCCGTGCCTGGGCCGTCAGGTGCTTGATCGGGCCGTCGGGCGTCTCGGCCTGAGAAAGTCCGGTTCCGGCTGCTGCGCCACCTCTGCCTGCGCTCCCGCATCGCGGAGAGCCGCGATCGCCGCCTCGGCGTCTTCTTGGGGCACGCCGTCGAGGATCACGGCGGGGGCTTGGCTCGCCAGCACCTTGCTGCGCCAGAGGCTCAGTCCCGTCAGTCGGCGTACGACCTGGGCGACATCCAGTACGCGGGCGCCAGGGTCCGTGAGCACCACGTCATGAGGTATGTCGTCGCACACCGACGTGACGTACTCGTCTGCCATCCCGGCTCCCTCCCGCCCTGCTCGGGAGCGTAATCGGCTTTAGGGACCGACCGGATCGACCGGATCGACCGGATCGACCGGACCGATCGGAGCGGACATACGGAAGGGCCCCGTCCGGTTTTCGGACGGGGCCCTTCCGTCGTCGTGGCCGTCGGTTCGGCTAGCCGCAGCAGCCGCCGCACTGGCACGGACCGCCCGACTGGCAGCCGCACCCGCAGCCCGAGCCGCAGCCGCAGGCGGCGAGGAGCGGCAGGTGGCGGGGCGTGGGTGCCACTTCGACGGATACGTCCTGCTGGGGGTCGTTCGTGGGGGAATCGGCCATGGGGTCCTCCTCGAAGGCGTGCGTGTGTCGCCTCTCCCCATTGCATGCCCACTCGCCCCGGCGCATCAACGGCGCACAGATGTGCCCCCGTCGCCGACGGGCCCGGCGCATACGCGCCCTCGCACTGCTTCGCAGGCTTCGGGCCGCTGCGCCGGACTCCGTCCGTCGGGCAGTGGTGCCGGTGGTGCCGGCTGCAGCGGCCTTTCGGGTGCGGGCGTTCGGCGTTACGCGCCCTCGACCGTCGTCTCCGCCTGCAGTTCGTCCGCGTGCTCGCCCGTCACCAGGTAGACGACGCGCTTGGCGACCGCGACCGCGTGGTCGGCGTAGCGCTCGTAGTAGCGGCCCAGCAGCGTGACGTCGACCGCCGTCTCGATGCCGTGCTTCCAGCGCTCGTCGATGAGGTGCGTGAAGAGCGCGCGGTGCAGCTGGTCCATCTCGTCGTCGTCCGTCTCCAGCTGGAGGGCCAGATCGACGTCCTTCGTGATGATGACCTCCGCCGCCTTCGCCATCAGGCGCTGCGCCAGCTGGCCCATCTCGAGGATGGTGGCGTGCAGGTCCTGCGGAACCGCGGTTTGCGGGAAGCGCAGCCGGGCCAGCTTGGCCACGTGCTGGGCCAGGTCGCCGGAGCGCTCCAGGTCCGCGCTCATCCGCAGGGAGGTCACCACGATGCGCAGGTCCGTCGCGACCGGCTGCTGGCGGGCCAGCAGGGCTATGGCCCGGGCCTCCAGGTCGTGCGCCAGATCGTCGATCTTCTGGTCGCCCGCGATGACGCTCTCGGCGAGCTTCAGATCCGCGTCGAGCATGGCCGTCGTGGCGCGCCCGATCGCCGACCCGACGAGCCGGGCCATCTCGACAAGGCCTTCGCCGATCGAATCGAGTTCCTCGTGGTACGCGTCCCGCATGGGATGTCCCTCTCTTGGTGTGAACGGGGGTCCGGTGGGGCTGAGACCCCCACGCTCCCACGTTCGGTTCGTAACGCGTCCGGATCCTCCCTCTCAAATGAACCGGCACTTTATCCCCGGTGAACTCTGGGCGACGACTGTTCGAGCTGCCACTCGGATGGCTGGGAGACAGCCGATGCGCCCGCATAACCTGGATGCATGGACGTGAACGCGGCGGTCGCCGCATTGGCTGCGATCGCCGGGGTGTGCACCGGCGTGATCGCCATGCTGGCGTTCCGCTGGAGCGAGCGCGACCAGGCGAGACCCACCCGCACATCCCTGCACACGGACGCCGTGCTTCCGCCCGGCGTCGACACCGTGCTGTCCGTGCTCCGCTCCTCCGCGGTCGTCCTCGACGAGAGCGACTCCGTGGTCAAGGCCAGCTCGGCCGCGTACGCGCTGGGCCTGGTCAGGGGCGGAAAGCTGGCCATCGAGCCCATGCTGCACATGGCTCGTGACACCCGGCGCGACGGCGAGATACGCCAGGTCGAGCTCGACCTGCCCCGCCGCGGCACCGGCCGCGGCGAGGCCCTGGCCGTCTCCGCCCGGGTCGCGCCGCTCGGGTCCCGCCTCGTGCTGCTCCTGGTCGAGGACCTCACCGAAGCCCGCCGTATCGAAGCGGTACGGCGCGACTTCGTCGCCAATGTCAGCCATGAGCTCAAGACTCCCGTCGGCGCGCTCTCGCTGCTCTCCGAGGCGGTCATGGACGCCTCGGACGACCCCGAGGCGGTCACCCGCTTCGCGGGCCGCATGCAGATCGAGGCGACCCGGCTCACGAATCTCGTGCAGGAGCTCATCGACCTCTCCCGGGTGCAGAACGACGACCCGCTGGAGGACGCCGAGCCTGTACGGGTGGACGAACTGGTCGCCGAGGCCATCGACCGCTCCCGGCACACCGCGTCCACCAAACAGATCACCATGGCCGCCGGCGGCACCGCCGACCTGCATGTCTGGGGCAACCGCGGCCAGCTGGCCGCCGCCCTCGGCAATCTCGTCGAGAACGCCGTCAACTACTCCCCTGCCCGCACCCGCGTCGGTATAGCCGCACGCCGCGTCGCCGCGCCCGGCGGGGATCAGATCGAGATCGCCGTCACCGACCAGGGCATCGGCATCTCCGAGAAGGACCGCGAGCGCATCTTCGAGCGCTTCTACCGCGTCGACCCCGCCCGCTCCCGGGCGACCGGCGGTACGGGCCTGGGCCTCGCCATCGTCAAGCACGTGGCCGCCTCGCACGGCGGGGAGGTCACGGTGTGGAGCACCGAGGGTCAGGGCTCCACCTTCACCCTGCGGTTGCCGGAGGCGGGCTCCGTCCGGGACCGTACGCACAGCCACGTCGCCGACGACGCCGACGAGGGACTGTACGACGCGGACCCGGATCCCGATCATGATTCCGAGCACGACTCGGATCCCGCTCTTTCCACCGCTCACGATCGCGATCACCGTCGTGATCCCGAATCCGATTCCCACCCCGAATCCCACCCCGGTCCTGATCCCCGGACCACCTCACGCGAACCATTGCCTGCCCCGGAGGTCCTTCCGTGACCCGAGTGCTTGTCGTCGAGGACGAGGAATCCTTCAGCGACGCTCTTTCCTACATGCTCCGCAAGGAGGGCTTCGAGGTCGCTGTCGCGACAACAGGTCCCGAGGGGCTCGACGAGTTCGAGCGCAACGGCGCCGACCTCGTGCTCCTCGACCTGATGCTGCCGGGCCTGCCCGGCACCGAGGTCTGCCGCCAGCTGCGCGGCCGTTCCAATGTCCCCGTCATCATGGTGACCGCGAAGGACAGCGAGATCGACAAGGTCGTCGGCCTGGAGATAGGAGCCGACGACTACGTGACGAAGCCCTTCTCCTCGCGGGAGCTGGTCGCCCGCATCCGCGCGGTCCTGCGCCGCCGCGGCGAGCCGGAGGAGGTCACGCCCGCCGCCCTGGAGGCCGGCCCGGTCCGTATGGACGTGGACCGTCACGTCGTCACGGTCTCCGGCGGCAAGGTCGACCTGCCGCTCAAGGAGTTCGACCTCCTGGAGATGCTCCTGCGCAACGCGGGCCGCGTGCTGACCCGTATGCAGCTGATCGACCGCGTGTGGGGTGCGGACTACGTGGGTGACACCAAGACCCTCGACGTCCACGTCAAGCGCCTGCGCGCCAAGATCGAGCCCGACCCGGGCGCTCCGCGCTACCTGGTCACGGTCCGCGGACTCGGCTACAAGTTCGAGCCGTAAACCGGCCCGGCCGGCCGCGGCCGGCACCCGGCATCGGCCGGTACCAGTACGGCGGGCGGGCCCCCCGATCCGACACGGGGGGGGCCGGCGGGAGGGGGGGGGGGGTGGAG